>JAKAOD010000040.1 GCA_021823365.1 Actinomycetes bacterium
TGAGTGAGCCGTTTCCGTGAGTGAGCCGTCCCCGTGAGTGAGCCGTCCCCGTGAGTGAGCCGTTTCCGTGCTCAGGAGCGCATTCTGGCGAGCCCTTCTTGAGCCATCGACACGACAAGCCGTCCGGACCGCTCGAAGAAGAAACCGCGCGCGAGGCCGCGGCCTCCCGCCGCCACCGGAGAGTCGGTGTCGAAGAGCAGCCACTCGTCGGCACGGAACCGCCGGTGGAACCACATGCAGTGATCGAGGCTCGCACCCATGAACTTCGAATCCCTCCAGCGCACTGCGTGCGGGTGGATGATCGTGTCGAAGAGCGACAGGTCCGACGCGTAGACGGCCACGCAGGCGTGCAGCAGGGGATCGTCGGGGAGCTCGCCGTCCGCTCGGATCCACAGCCGCTGATGCGGCTCCAGAGGCTCGAGCCGCAACCACGGCAGCTCGCCGATGTGCCGCTGGTCGATGGGACGCGGCCAGTCGAACCACTCGCCGAGCTCCTCGCGCCAGGGCTCGAGGCGTTCGGTCATCGTGGGGAGCGTCTCGGGGTCGGGAGCCTCGGGCATCGGGAACTGGTGGACGAAGCCGGTTTCGTCGTCGTGGAACGAGGACGACATGTTGAAGATCGCTTGACCGTGCTGGATCGCCACCACTCGGCGCGTCGTGAACGAGCGGCCGTCACGGATCCGGTCCACCTCGTAGAGGATCGGCACGGAGGGGTCGCCGGGGCGCAGGAAGTAGGAGTGGAGGGAGTGCACTCGTCCGTGCTCGACGGTCCGTCCCGCCGCCATCAGGGCCTGTGCGGCCACCTGGCCCCCGAAGACGCGTTGGCGCTCCTCGTCGGGCTGGGTCCCACGGAAGATGTTGACTTCGATCGCCTCGAGGTCGAGCAGCCGGACGAGAAGGTCGAGGGCGTCGTTCACGATGGTCATGTTGGCAGGGCGGGAGGGAACAGGCACGATTTTCCGTTCCCAGGGGTGCACGACCGTTGCCGTAGACTGAGCCTCGGCCGAGCTCCGCGCGGAGCGGGACCTTGTCGCGAGCGAGGTCTTGCCACGAAGGTCGAAGGGTAAGGTTGCGAATCGATGTCCGAGCTCCTCCTCAGACTTCGGGTGTGGCTGCACACGCGGGAGGGCAGGAAGATCTTCCGGTACACGATGACGTCGGTGATCACCACCGGCGTGTCGCTCTTCGTGCTCGGGATGGTCTTCGGGGTGTTCAGGTTGTGGACCGAGGTGCCGAGCACCATCTTCGCCAACGTCGTGGCGGCCGTCCCGTCCTACTACTTGAACCGGATGTGGGCCTGGGGCAAAGGCGGTCGCTCACGTCTCGTGAAGGAAGTCCTGCCGTTCTGGGTGATGTCAGCCGCAAGCATCTCGTTCTCGATGGTCGGCGCGGCCCTGGCCCGCTACCTCGGACACCGCTGGCAACTGGGCCACCTCGAGCAGACCGGCCTCGTCCTCTTCGCGAACGTGATGTCCTTCGGGATCTTCTGGGTGCTGAAGTTGATCGTCTTCAACCACACCTTCCGGGTCCCCTCCCTCCTGGAGGAGATGGACGAGCACCTGGTTGCCGAGGATGCGTCCCCGCATGCCGAGCAGGTCGTCATCGGCGCGGGAGACGACGCCGCAGTCGGCTGACGGCCGCAGCCCTGCCGCAGCCCTGCCTCAGGGCTGGACGCGGTTGCCAGTCGCTCCTACCTGTTGGACATGGGCGTACGGGCTGCGACCCGGGAGGGATCAGTCCCGGAAGTTCTCGAACTGGAGCGGGATCCCGAAGTCCGCGCCCTTGCACGCAGCGATGACGGCTTGCAGGTCGTCGCGCTTCTTTCCGGTGACGCGGACCTGGTCACCCTGGGTCTGTGAGCTCACGTTCTTCAAGCCGAGGTCCCTGATGAGCTTGTGGAGCTTCTTCGCGTCGTCCTGGGAGATGCCGGCGCGGATTGCGATCCGCTGTCTGGCGGTGCCCTTGGCCGCCTCCTCCACCTTGCCGGGATCGAGGGCCTTCAGTGAGACGCGGCGTCGTACGAGCTTCTCCTCGAGCACTTGGCGCAGTGCCGCGAGCCGGTCTTCCGTGGAGGAGTGCAGCGTGAGGTCGTCAGTCCCGAGGTCGATCCGAGAGTCGGTGCCCTTGAAGTCGAACCGCGTCGACGCCTCTCGATTTGCCTGGTCGACCGCGTTGCGCACCTCTTGCATGTCCACCTGCGACACGACATCGAAGCTCGGCATGGCGCATACCCTACTGACCGCCGGCCGAACGATCGGGAACGAGGAAGCGGTCGCCGACGGTGCGGTATCCTGCCTTCGGGTCGGTGTCCGAGTGGCCAAAGGAAACAGGCTGTAAACCTGTCGGCGAAAGCCTACGGGGGTTCGAATCCTCCCCGGCCCACGAAATTCGCGACCGTAGGTAGCTACTCGAACTTGGCTCGGCGCGACGATGCGGCGAGCTCTGCCCAGGGTGGCTACGCCGGTTGGCGCAGTTCGACCTGCCCGACGGCGACGCTGTCGGGATCGGGGATTGGCAGACCGTCTTCCGCCAACCCATGGACGTGAAGGGCAATCGCCTCCCCGATAAGTTGCTCGGTCTCCTCGCGCGTGTCGCCAGCGGCGGCGACGCCGGGGAGGGCGGGGACGAAGGCGCTCCATCCCGTTGCGGTCTGCTCGTACACCACGGTCCAGGTGCTCAACGGGTCTCCTTCGACAGACCGGATTGGCGCAGGATGCTCGCCAGCGTACCGGGTGCCAGCTCCTTGCTCGGCCTGCCTGCCACCGTCACCCGGCCGGGCTTTGTCGGGTGGTGGAACTGGCGGTGGCTACCACGCTGCACAACCTGCTGCCAGCCATTCTGCTTCAGCAGGCGGATCACTTCACGGACCTTCACCAGTCCGAGCGTAGAGATGGGCTGTGTCAGCGAATGGAAGCGGGGTTGATCCAGGCACGTACGTGTTTCTGCACGTCAACGAAGTTCGAATAGGAGTGCCTACGGCCCACGCAACGCAAGAGTTCGCGGACCTGTTGCTGGTCATGCGAGTCGGCCGAGGGGGAGTCCCTGGGAGACTGGAACTGATCCGCACGGTCACAGCGCGGGGATCGTCTCGAAGCGCTGTCGCCCTCGGTGCGAACGATCAGGGATTCTCGCGTTCTGCGATCAACAGAATTCGCGTTGACCTGGCTGGTGGCGACGGTGAAGTCGACGTGCTTGCTCATCTCGGTCCCCTGGTCCCAGGTGACCGAGCACACCGGCCCGATAGGAAGCCGTCCGATGGCCTCGGCCATGGCAGCGTTCATGGCCTCGGCCATGGCAGCGTTCACGGCCTCGGCGCTGCCACCCTCAGGCAGGTGGAGCAGCAACACGTAGCGACTGGTGCGCTCGACGAGCGAGGGCCCCGCGCCCTTGGACGAAGAGCGACTGGTAGATCGTCTCGTGACTCACCCACATCACCGGATCGCCGGGGTGCTCGAGGCGCACGCGCTGGGCGATCTGCTCGGGCGACCAGAGCTCTTCGGCCACTCCTCCACCGTCGCTCGAAGCGTCGGCCGGGCCGCCAGCTTCGCCACCCTGGGCTGGCGAACGCAGCGGGCGGCCTGCCGGTGCGCGCTGTAGGCGCGGTAGCGTGCCCGTCCGCCGTTCTTCTCCACTTTTCGGGAGATGGTCGAGGTCGCCCGTCCGAGCTGGCTGGCGATGGCCGTGAGCGTCTCGCCACGGGCGAGGCCGGCCCAGATCTCCTCGCGGTCGGCCATCGACAACCGGGACGGCCCCGGCGAGTACAGACGTTCCTCGGTGGCAGCGGTCGGTCGCAGCACCGCCTTCACCGTCCACCACGACCGGCTCGTCTCCTTGGCGATCTGGTGGATCGGAAGGCCCTGCTTGTGCAACCTCAGGATCTCGACGCGCTCTTGGACGGACAATCTGGCCACCACACCCCCCTTCGCTCGGCTGCCCACCAGGGTCGTGGGTCAGCGAGCCAATTGCGGTGGTCCCTTGAGCGCGCCCCCACGAATTTCGCGAGTTCGCGACCGTAGGTCGTTCTTCGAACTACGTGGTACGAGCGACGCCGTCCGGCGGTCCAGGCCCTCGCACGCCGATGATTTCGATCAGTCTCCCGAGGCCGTCGAAGTCGTCCGGGTTTCGCGTGTAGAGCGCCAGCCCGTTGGCATGCGCCGTGGCGGCGATGAGCAGGTCGGCAATGCGGCGACGATGGGAGCGACCGATCGCCAGGACCGCGGAGACGACTTGACCGTAGCTACGGGCAGCAGGGGCATCGAAGGCGATGGCGTCGAAGGTCGCCTCGACCTGTTGCAGGCGAGCCTGCCGACGCGCCTGTTCCTCACGGGACGAGGCGAGATGCGGCCCGGCGGTCAATTCGGCGAGGGTGATGGCGCAGATCGCGGCCTCGTCGGGGAGCGCCGCCGCGACGGCTGGGTCATCCCAATCGATGACCACGGACGTGTCGAGCAGTCCGAGGGACATCTACAGGCTCTGATCGACGATGCGATCGAGGTCGGCCCTGAACTCGCGGAGGTCGACGTGTGGCCCGCCGGCTCCGAGAGCAACGAGGTCCGCCCTCGCGACGAATCTCCGCCGAGGCGGCGCAATCGGACGGAGCTCGGCCACCGGGACGCCATTGCGCGTCACGACGAAGGTCTCCCCGGCGGCCACCGCGTCGATCACCTTGGCGTTGTCGTTGCGCAGCACCCGCTGCGCGATGGTCTGGGTCACGAGACCCACTGTAGCACCTAAGGCTACAGTTCGCTACGGTTCTGCTCCTCAAGTGCGACGAGTCGTTCTCGCAGATCAGGCGAATGCGAATACGAGTGTTGCCGGCCCACGCAACGTCTCGCGCAATTGTTGCTGGTCGTGCGTACAGGTCAAAGGGGGTCCCTGCTTGGATCAGCGGAGCTCGCGCCACCCGGGTCAAGTTCGGGCCGAGTTCAAATTTTCGCGCTCAGCGATGGATACGGCGCGTCGCCGTAGTCGGTCACATCGGTGCTCCCTCCGCGCTCACCTTGTCACGGATGACCGGGTGGACCGAGGACCACGGTTCCCGAGCTGCCCCCTGCTCACCCGGGGGGCAGGGGGCAGCTCGGCGCTCTGTGGAGAAGAACCGTTCGAAGCTCAACAGCGAGCGCGGGCGGGACGGTACCCGTTCGCGAAGAGGGCCGGGCTCCGACGGCCCGGCCTCGGGGAATGCGCTCGCGGAATCCTGAAGCCAGACTGCGCGAGCACGGCGCGCGTTGCAGCTGGCCCCCGGTCCCCTGTCGATTCGTGGAACCATTGGTAGGAGGAGGTCTGGAGTGGCACGTTCGGGAACATCCCGCGTCGGCGCCGGAAGGCTCTCGAAACTCCTCGCGACGAGGGAGTGGCTCGACCAGGGAGGCTGGACCCTGTTCGGGATCCTGGTCGGGATGGTCCTGCTGGCCATTCTCGCCGCCGTCGTGGCTTCGGCAAGCGACACGACCACCACGAGCAAGTCGGTGGCGGGTGCGACCCGGGACGCATCAGTTGTGGCGTGCGCCGCGACGGTGAGGACCGTTCAGGCGGCGATCGAGGCGTACGCGGCCCAGGCTCCAACAGGCAATTATCCGGCAACGCTCGCCGTGTTGACGAAGAAGACAACTGCCACACCGACGAACTCGAGCGGCCCATGGTTGAGGCAGGTGCCGAGCGCGCAGGTGGGAAAGAATGGCTACGCCCTCGTGTACAAGGCCGCGACGGGCGAGCTCACCGTCGTGACCAAGACCACGAGATTGCCGGGCTCGACAGCGGCAGCGTGCAAGACAGCCTGACCCCCTCCCTCACCGAGCTGCGGCCTTGCCGCGAAGGCACAGGCGCCGATTTGGGTTGGACACGGTCCGGCCTGTCGCAGCGGATCCGATTTCGGCGATGACCGACGTCATCCCATCACCTGGCCCGTCCCTCGTCGTCGTCCGGCTCCCTGCTCCCGGCCGCACGCGCGATCAGAGCAATTGCGTGCCGAGCGGCCGCTCGCACACCGCCAACCGCGTCATCACGTACGGCGGCAACGTTGGAGTTGCTTCGCCGCGACAGCCGAGGTGACTTCGTGAATGCCGGCACCGAGGACCGTCGACGGCGCCGGTGGGGTTCGGCGCACGACGGCGGAGGGTGCACGATGGGACCACTGGACGGCAGCGCGCCCGCGTCGCCCTGGACGCAACGCTTGCCGACGGATCCCTTAGCGGATCTGCCCGTCGCTTCGAAGATGGCAGGAGGGTGCCATGAGGCTTCTGCAAATGCGAAGCACGGTCCCCGTCCTCGTCCTCGTCCTCGTCCCCGTTTCCGTTTCCGTCCCCGTCCCCGTCGCCGTCGCAGCGATGGTGCCCGTATTCGCTTTCTCGGCGACTCCTACGTCCGCGTCGGCCGCGGTTCGGACGCTGCCCGATCCGTGCGCTCTCACCCCGGCGAAGTTGATCGGCCCGGCCCTTGGGGTGAAGGTGGCCACGAAGAACAGGCTCTCCGAGACGACGGTCGACAAGATTGCCCAGGACAGGCGCGCCTGGGTGCACGCCAGCATCTCGCTCTTCGTCTCGGTCACGCGCTACCAGGCGAGCAGTGGATCCGGCGGAGTGCCGGGAATGGCCTTCGAGCGCAGGCCCGCGGGCCTCGGCTCGCAAGGGCGGTTCGTCTACGACAGGAATCCGAAGTGCCTCTTCTCGGGCGCCTCGTTCGCCAAGGCCGGGTACTCGGTCATCGTGTACTCGCACGGCCCTGACTGCCCGAGCTCGGTGCTGGCCCTCGCGCGAGCCGTCTACTCGGCGATGCCCTGACCTGAGCAGAAGGGCCCATTCATTGGCTGCGCGCGGGCATCCACGGTGCCGGCCCAGCGAGTCAGGCGCAGACCGCCAGGAACGTGCGCACCAACTCGAATCTGCGCCGCGGTCGTGGGTGTTCGACGCACGACGAAGAGGTCGGTACGAGCCTTCACGACGACGGAGGTGGCGTGGCCCGAGCGCTCCGTCTCGCCGGAACGCGCCACTCGAGGGACCGACGGGCGGACCTCACGACGAAGGGCCAGAGCCCGCCAGGCACGAACCGCACGATGACGAGGAGCAACCCTCCTTCGAAGAAGAGGCTCAGCGTCGGGAAGTTGGCCAGCTCGGAGGTGATGCCGTAGTAGACGGCGACGGCACCGACGATCGGCCCGATCACCGTTCCCATCCCACCGATCACGACCATCACGAGCGCCTCGATCGTCCAGGACATGGCGAACATGCCATCGGGCACGAAGCTCACCAGGCTGAGGGCGAACACACCGCCGGCGAGCCCGATGAGCATCCCGCTCACGACCATGACGACGAGGCGGTAACCCGAGACGTTCACTCCCAGCAGCCGCGCCGCGAGATCGTCCTCCCGGATCGCCAGCAGGCGCACCCCGAACGTGCTCCAGCGCATCACGATCGCGCTCCCCACGGCGAAGAGCGCGACCACGAGCCCGATCACGTACATCTCGGTCTGCCCGGGCACCGCCTGGATGGGGACCGAAACCCCCATGGACTTGTTCACGAAGCTCCAGTTGTCGAACCAGGCGTCGAGCGCCAAGGTCGCCGCCAGCGTCCCGACCGCGAAGTAGTCGCCCTTCAGGCGGAGGAGCGGGAACGCGAGCAGGGCGCTCAGGGAACCGGCCACGACCATGCCGGCGACCATTCCCGGGAGCCACGACCAGCCGAGGCGGGTCATCGTGAGGGCCATCGTGTACGCGCTCGTCCCCACGAAGGCGCCCACGCCGAGGGACATCTGCCCGCTGAAGCCGCCGAGGATGTTCCAGGCTTGCGCCAGAGCGACGTACGCGAAGAGCGTCGTCCCGAGGCTCAGCACCCCGGCACCGCCGACTTCCCCGAGAGCAAGGCACGCGGCACCCGTCAGGACGAGGGCACCCAACGCGGCAATGCCCCGTCGGCGGAGCGGCAACGCCGGAGCAACCGACTCCGGTGCACGAGAGAGAGCGGTCGTCGCCATGTCAGAGTGCGCCCTGACCGAAGAGCCCCTTGGGGCGGGCGATCAACACCACGAAGAAGAGCACGTAGACCGTGAAGTCGGCATAGCCTCCCCCGAAGACGCTGACCGAGATCGCCTGGACGAGACCCATGGCGAGACCGGCGACGAGCGTGCCGGTGATGTTGCCCACGCCGCCGACCACCACCACTGCCACGGCGATCAGCAGCAACGACGTGTCGCTCGTCGGCGCGAACCCGGTTGACACCCCGTAGAGCACTCCGCCCACGGCGGCGAGCGCGGCGGCCAAGGCCACGGTGAGCGCGAACACCAACCGTACGTTGATGCCCATCAGCTCGGCAGTGGAAGGATCCTTGGCCGCCGCGCGCAGCACCGATCCGGCACGCGTGCGCTTCAGGCCGAACTGGAGGGCTCCGGCACAGGCGACGGCGATCGCGCAGGCGGTGACGAGCACCATCTCGAGGGTCACTCCCCCGATCTTGAAGCTCGACGTCGCGAGGGAGCTTTGGAGGGAGACGCCGTTCGACGTGAATGCAGCAGCGAAGGCCGCCTCTCCGAGCACTGCGAGACCGAAGGTGCCGACGATGCCCGCCTCGGGACCTTTCAGCAGCAGGTTCGTGAGCATCAGCCGCTGCAGCAGATAGCCGAACACGGCAGCCACGACGATCACGATCGGTAGTGCGGCGAACGGACCGAGACGGAACAGCTCGAATAGCTCCAGCGCCGCGTAGGCGGCACCGATGACGAGCACGCCGTGCGCGAGGTTGATGAGCCGGAGCACCCCGAAGACGAGGGAGAGCCCCAACGCCACCAGTGCGTAGAGGCCCCCCTCCAGAGCACCGTTGACCAGCGTCGTCGCGTTCATGACAGCGGCACCCTCACGCCGGTGCTACCTGAGCCCTGCCATCGGGCACTCGGTCTTGACACCGGGGACCGGCGGATAGACCTGCACGACCCTGCCGTGCGTCCACTGGCCGACGAGGTACCGGGTGACTGCCGTGTGGTTCTTCAAGAATTTCACGTGCCCGACGGCGAACATCCCGTTGGTCTTGGCGATCGCTGCGTTCACCTTCGCGGCACTCGTCGAGCCGGCCCTGGAGATGGCTTGGAGCAGGACCTGCGCCGCGCCGAAGTCGGGAACGGCCGAGGCGAGTGTGTCGACGCTGAGCTTCTTCCCCCACGTCTTCAAGATCTGGGGGGTGCCGGGATAGTGCGCCGCCGGCGACCAGGTGAGCTCCATCCCGCTTCCTGTGGCGAGCGAGCCGAGCCCCTTCCACCAGTTCTCCGCGTTCGCGGCCTTGGCCAGGATCACCACGTCGGGATGGAAGCCGAGGGACTTCATCTGCTTCACCAGCGCGATCCCTGCTGTGGGAAGCATCTGGCCGATGACGATCTGAGCGCCCGCAGCCTTGGCACTGGTGATGAACGAGGAAAATGTCGTCGTCGGCGGCGGAAAGGTGTATGTGCCCACGACTCTGTCACCATCGGCCTTCACTGCAGCCTCGTACAGCGGCCGCTCGAAGGTGCCGTCCTTCTCGGTGTCGTTGAAGAGGGCAACTTTCTTGTTGCTGGCGCACACGTTGGCCCACTTGGCGACCGTCTTCGCCTGTGTCTCCTCTTTGAAGAAGACGTCCCACGCGTACTTCCACCCTTTGGCGTTCGCCGACCCGAACGCGTCGTCGGGGTTGTTGGTCGTGACGAAGGGTACGTGAAGCAATGTCGCGACGTCTGCTTGAGGGACCGAGATTGTCGGCGTCGCCCCTCCGAGCAACGCGATCGCGCCGTCCCGGGTCACGAGGGCACGCGCTTGGTTGCTCGCTGTGGTAGCTGTGCTCGAGTTGTTCAGGATCGTGAGGTTGATCTTGTACTTGCTCCCGCCGATCTTGATCCCGCCGGCTCGGTTGACGTCGTTGACCTCTGCCCTGTAGCCGATCTCCTGGTCGGAACCGAGCCCACCGAGAGGACCGGTCAGGGGAAGGCTGGCGCCGATCGTGATCGACCTCGTGCTCGCTCTGGTGCTCGCTCCGCTGCTCGCGGCGGTGATCGTGCCGATCCCCGCCGCGAGCAGTGCGAAGAGCGAGCCGGCGAAGATCACCCTCGTCGCTCGCTGTACAGTCATGACTGACATTGCAACGTCTCCTTTCGTTTGTACGTTTGTCTCTTGCTCCATGGAACCGTCGGGTCGCCGTTCGCTCGCCGGTACCGGGACCCTGTGCCGCCGCCGATCACTTGCCCGTGGGCACCCCGGTTCGATCTCCACCTGCCTCATCGGGCTCGCGCCGACCCCCGATCTCTCCATGGAAGTAGCGCTGTACGAGGAACGTCTCGTCCAGCAGCGGCTCAGGTGCCCCCGCGTAGGTCACGCGCCCGCGGTGCAGGACATACGCACGGTCGGACACGGCGAGGCTCCTGCTCGTGTTCTGCTCGATCAGCAGGAGCGCGATCCCACTCGCGCGCACGTCGACGAGGGTGTCATAGAGGGTGTCGACGATGGCCGGCGCGAGCCCGAGGGAGAGCTCGTCGCAGATCAGCAGTGACGGCTCGGCCATGAGCGCGCGGCCGATGGCGAGCATCTGCTGCTCGCCGCCCGACAGCAGACCGGCACGGCGAGCTGCGAGCTTGCGCAAGGCCGGGAAGACGCCGAGCACCCACTCGAGTCGTTCGGTCCTGCGTGCTCGGCTCGCCGAGTGCGCGGCACCGAGGAGCAGGTTCTCACTAACCGTGTGGTCGGGGAAGATCCGCCGGCCCTCGGGGCTGTGGGCGATGCCGAGGCGTGCGCGCTTGTACGTCGGCAGCACGGTCACCTCTCTCGCACGCCACAGCAGGCGGCCGCTCCGCGCGGGAACGTGGCCGCTCACGACCTTCGCCAGCGTCGACTTGCCCGCTCCGTTGGCGCCGAGAACGCTCACGACCTCGCCTTCGCCGATGCGCAGGTCGACGCAGTCGAGCGCGACGAGCGAGCCGTAGCCTGCGCAGACGTTCTCGACCTCGAGCAGCGCTGAGCTGTTGGCCGTGCCGGTCGTCGTCTCGGCGCGAAACGATGACACGGAGCCCGCCTCGCGCTGCGCTCTGCGGCCGAGATAGACGTCGCGCACCCGCTCGTCTGCGGCGACCGCCGCGGGCGTTCCTTCGGCGATCAGCTTGCCCCAGTCGAGCACCACCACCCTGCTGACGATCTCGTGGATCACGCGCTGGACGTGTTCGACGATGATCATGCTCCGACCGCTTCGATGGATCGATCGGACCAGCTGGATCGCCGCCGTGAGCTCGTCGCCGACGAGCCCTGCAGCGACCTCGTCGAGCAGCAGGACTCTCGCCCCGGTCGCGAGCACACGTGCGAGCTCGAGGCGCTTCAGGTCGAGGAGGCCGAGCGAGCCGGCTCGGGCATCCGCCCGTGTGCCGAGCTGGCAGAGCTCGAGCACGTCGTCGACGGTGACGCGCGCTCGCGGCGAGCCCTTGCGCCGGTGGGACGTCGCGGCAACCTGCACGTTCTCCGCCACGCTCAGCGCCGGGAACGGCTTGGGGATCTGGTTGGCCAGCCCGATCCCGTGGCGATTGACGACATCGGGTCGCAGGCCGTCGATTCGCGTTGCGCCCAGGGTGATCGTGCCGGCGCTGGGGGCATGCAGCCCGCCGATGAGCCGCAGGAGCGTCGACTTGCCGGCCCCGTTCGGGCCGATGATGCCGAGTGCCTCGCCGGGCTCGACGCGCAACGAAAGGTCGTCGTTTGCGAGCACTCCGCCGAAGCGCTTGGTGACGTGCTCGAGGACGAGCGGCGACGACTCGACGACCTCGAACGCACCAAGGGGCTCGCCGATCTGCGCGGCGCCCACGTCGCTGCCGCCTGCACCGTCCTCGTCTCGCGCAACCGCTGCCGCCGTGGCGATCGAGCTGCCGGGTGAGTCCCCAGGCGCCAGTGTCGACATGTGACCCCTTGTTCCCATATTACGGGACATTGCCTGTAAATATACTGAAACAGTATACGTATATTGCAAAGGTGCAGGTCGAACCGTCAGAAGTGTGGCGTTGGCGGGGTGGGCGTCGGTCGTAGCCGCTGAACGTGGTCCATCTGCCACGTCACGACGGAACCCTGGCTCGCGAGTTGCTCGTCGATACCGGTCAAGACCCAATACCAGTAACTTAAGTGCCCAAGACTCGGATCGCTTGCGCAGTAGAGATCGTGGGCTGGGGCCACGAGCGGTGCACTGAGCGCTTC
>JAKAOD010000483.1 GCA_021823365.1 Actinomycetes bacterium
TCGTGCGAGACGTGATCATCTACAAAGGCGCCAAGGCTCTCGCCGCAGGGGTCGGGCTGTGAGCCCCGCCGCCGGACGCCGGCGCGACGAGGACAGCGGCCGGGTCCGGATCCCCGCGGACGTCGACCGGCCCGACAAGCTCCTTGCCGGCCTCAGCGCCCGCCAGCTCGCCATCCTGGCCCTCGCCGCCATAGCCCTGTGGGCCGGCTATGTCGCCACCCGACACGTCGTGCCGCCCGCCGCCTACGGGGCGGTCGCGATCCCCGTCGCAGCGGTCGCAGCCCTCCTCGCCCTGGGCCGGGTGGAGGGCGTTCCGGCCGACCGCTGGGTGCTCGCGGCGTGGCGCCAGCACCGCTCGCCCCGCCGGCTCGTCCCCGCAGCAGACGGCATCCCACCCGCACCGGCCTATCTCGGCAAGGCGGCCGGCTCGAAGGCCGCTGCGCTGCCGGCGCCGCTGCGCCTCCCGCTCGCCGGCATCGAAGCCGGTGGCGTGGTCGACCTCGGGCCCGACGGCCTGGCGGTGATCTGCCGGGCGAGCGCGGTCACCTTCGGCCTGCGCACCCCCGCCGAGCAGGAGGCCCTGGTGGCAGGGTTCGCCCGCTTCTTGAGCTCGCTCGCCGAACCGGTCCAGGTCCTCGTGCGCGCCGAGCGCCTCGACGTCGGCCCCGCCATCGATGCGCTGCTCGACGCGGCACCAGGTCTCCCGCATCTCGCCTTGGAGCGGGCAGCGCGCGACCACGCCGCCTTCCTCGCCGAGCTCGCCGCCAGCCGGGACCTCTTGCGCCGCGAGGTGCTCGTCGTCCTCCGCCAGCCCGCCGGCCAAGCCAGCACCGGCGGGGATAGAGCCGGGCGCCTCCTGCGCCGGGCCGCCGAGGCGGTGACCGCCCTGGCCGCGGCAGGAGTCAGCCTCTTCGTCCTCGACGGCGTGGCCGCAAGCGGTGTCATCGGTCGCTCCCTCGATCCGGCCGGCCCGACCCGACCCGGAGCGCTCGCCGGCTCGCCATCCGGCATCGACGAGCCGGTCACCTACGCACACGACCGCACTCCGCTCGAGCCGGCCGATCGCCCCACGCAGAAGGGAGCCCCTCGATGAAGCGCCTCCTCGGCCGCATCCCCCGGCCTGCTGCCAAGCCGGCGACGCCGTTCGGGCCCGACTCGATCGAGGTCCACCCCCGGGCGCTTCGCGTCGGGGACGGCTGGTGCCGCAGCTTCGCCGTCACCGGCTACCCCCGGGAGGTCGGCCGGGGCTGGCTCGAGCCGCTCTGTGCCCACCCCGGGCGCCTCGACGTCGCGCTGCACATCGAGCCGGTCCCTGCCGCGCTCGCCGCCGAGCGCCTCCGGCGCCAGCTGGCACGCTTGGAGTCCGCCCGGCGCGCGGATGCGGCCAAGGGGCGCCTGGCGGACCCCGAGGTGGACGTCGCAGCCGAAGACGCCCGGGAGCTCGCCGCCGGGCTCGCCCGGGGCGAGCAGAAGCTGTTCCGGGTCGGCCTCGTCCTCACCGTGCACGCCACAGACGAGAAGACCCTCGACGCAGAGTGCGCCCGGGTGCGGGCCCTGTGCGCGTCGATGCTCCTCGACGCCCGGGCGGCCACCTGGCGCAGCTTGCAGGGCTGGGCGTCCACGCTGCCCCTCGGCGTCGACGCCCTCGGGCAGCGCCGGGCGTTCGACACCGACGCGCTCGCCGCCGCCTTCCCCTTCGCCTCCGCCGAGCTCTCGGCCACCTCCGGCGTCCTCTACGGCACGACCGCGTCGGGCACCGGGCTCGTCTGCTGGGACCGCTTCGCCCAGGACAACCACAACTCGGTCATCCTGGCTCGCTCGGGCGCGGGCAAGTCCTATCTCGCCAAGCTCGAAGCGCTCCGCTCCCTCTACCAGGGGATCGAGATCGCCGTCGTCGACCCCGAAGACGAGTACCGGCGCCTCGCTGCGACCGTCGGTGGCGCCTACGTGCACCTCGGCGCCCCGGGCGTGCGGGTCAACCCCTTCGACCTCGACGCCGGGCCCGAGACCGGCGCTGCCGATGGCGGCGACACGGGCACTGGGGGGCCGTGCGGCGGCGACCCCCTGGGCGACGACCCGGGGGGCGAGCCCGATGGTGCGCTGGCGTCGGGCCCGGTGGTGCGTCGGGCGCTGTTCGTCCACACCCTCGTCGCCGTGCTCCTCGGCGAGAAGCCCGACCCGCAGAGCGCCGCCGCGCTCGACCGCGGGATCGTCTCGGCCTACGAGCAGGCGGGGATCACCGCCGATCCCCGCAGCCACGCCCGCCCCGCACCACTGCTCGCTGACCTCGCCGCCGCGCTCGACGCGGACGGCGACCCGGCCGCACGGGCGCTCGCCGCCCGGCTCGCCCCCTATGTCACCGGCACGCACCGGGGGCTCTTCGACGGGCCGACCACCACCCGACCCGAGGGCCACCTCGTCGTCTTCAGCCTCCGGGACCTCCCCGACGAGCTGAAGGCCGCAGGGACGCTGCTCACCTTGGACGCCATCTGGCGGCGGGTGTCGGACCCGGCGAGGCGCACGCGCCGTCTCGTCGT
>JAKAOD010000484.1 GCA_021823365.1 Actinomycetes bacterium
GCAGAACTCGTAGGACCCGTCGATCACGAGGGCGTCGGGGACGAGCTCGAGCCGGGCGAGCGCCCGGTGGGCCGCGAGCCGCCACGCCCGCGTCATCCCGAAGCGGTCGCACTCCTCGGCGGTCGCGTGCCCGACCGCTGCGTCGGCGCACCAGCGCGCGACGTCGTCGAAGACCAGCTCACGGCGGTGCTCGCCGAGCATCTTGGAGTCGCGCAGCCACCGGGGCACCGTGCGCGCCCGCAGCCCGGTGTGCACGACCGCGACCCCCACGCTGAGCGGTCCGGCCCATGCGCCGCGGCCTACCTCGTCGACGCCCGCCACCCACCGGCACCCCTCGCGCCACAGCCCGCGCTCCACGTCGAGCGTCGGGCGGAGGGCAGGGGCGCGGGTCCCGAGGCGGGCAGGGGCGCGGGTCCCGAGGCGGGCAGCGGAGGGGGCCGCGTCCCCCTCGCCCCCGGTCATCGCGGCGGCTCGAGCCGTGCGACCAGCGGCAGCTCCGACGGGTCGGCGTCGGTGTGCAAGAACGCGTCCAGCATCTCGGCGGCGACGGCCTCCGTCGTGAGGCGCAACCCGAACGCGAGCACGTTCGCGTCGTTCCACCGGCGCGCGCCCGCAGCGGTCGCCGCGTCGGTGCAGAGGGCCGCGCGCACGCCCGGGACCTTGTTGGCGGCGATCGACACCCCGGTCCCCGTCGTGCAGCAGACCACCCCGCGGTCGGCCTCGCCCGACGCGACCGCCTCACCGACGGCACGGCCGGCGTCCGGCCAGTCCGAGCCTTCCGCCAGGACCTCCACCTCGTGCCCCTCGGAGCGGAGGAGCTCCACGACCGCCGCCGTGAGGGGGGTCCGCTCGTCCGTGCCGAAGGCGATCCTCACGACGGGCTCCCCATGGTGGTGCCACCGTACCGACACGGGGACCGTCGTGTCGGCCACAGGGACCACGACCACGGGGACCGTCGTGGCGGCCACAGGGACCCCGACCACGGGAACCGGCGTGCGCCCGCCGTCCGCCGATGTGCCGCCTGGCGTGCGCCCTAACCTTGCCCGCATGGCTCCCCGCAGGGTCGCGATCGTGCCCCACACCCACTGGGACCGGGAGTGGTACGAGCCCTTCCAGTCGTTCCGCCTCCGGCTCGTCGAGGTGGTCGGCGAGCTGCTCTCCCTCCTCGAGTCCGACCCCTCCTACGCCCGGTTCCTCTTCGACGGCCAGGCGGCGGCGCTCGAGGACTACCTGGAGGTCCGCCCAGAGACAGAGGAGCGGATCAGGAACCTCGCCGCGTCGGGCCGGCTCGCGGTCGGGCCGTGGTACACGCTCATGGACGAGTTCCTCGTCTCGCCCGAGACGATCGTGCGCGACCTGCAGCTCGGCATCCGCAAGAGCGCTGCCTTCGGCGGGGCCATGGAGGTGGGCTACCTGCCCGACATGTTCGGGCACGTCGCCCAGATGCCCCAGCTCCTCCGTCTCTTCGGCTTCGAGCACGCGGTGGTCTGGCGCGGCGTGCCCGCGTCGATCACGTCCACCGGGTTCGTCTGGGAAGCGCCTGACGGGTCCTCCGTCCGTGCCGAGTACCTGCCCTTCGGCTACGGCAACGGGTCGCTCCTGCCCGACGACGCCAAGGCGCTGGTCAGAAGGGTGCGCGACCACCTCGAGCAGATCGGGCCCTTCCTCGTCTCTGACCTCTTGCTCATGAACGGCTCGGACCACCTGCCGCCTCAGCCCGGGCTCGGGCGCGTCGTCGCCGAGGCGAACGCCCTCCAAGACGACCTGCGCTTCGAGATCACGTCCCTTCCCGAGTACCTCGCGCGGGCCCCGTCCGACGGGCTCCCCAGGTGGCGCGGCGAGCTCCGCTCGGGCGCGCGGGCGAACGTGCTCATGGGCGTCACGTCCAACCGCGTCGACGTGAAGCGCGCGGCGGCAGCCGCCGAGCGGGCCCTCGAGCGCCGCGCGGAGCCCTACGCCGCGCTGTTCGTCCCCTCCGACTCGTGGCCGGAGGCGCAGCTCGACCTGGCGTGGAAGGAGGTCGTGCGGAACGCGGCGCACGACTCGATCTGCGCGTGCTCCGTGGACGACGTCGTCGACGAGGTGCTGCAGCGCTTCGCCGCCGCCCGCGCGATCGCCGACGGCCTCGCGGCGCGGGCCCTCGGCGCCCTCGGCGCGTCGATGGCCGCACCGGGCCCAGTGATCGTGAACCCCTCGGCCCGGGAGCGCAGCGGGACCGTCGAGGTCGTCGTCTCCTCCGACGAACCGGCGACGGTCGGGGGCGCGTCGGCGCGCGGCGTCGTCCAGGTCGTCTCGGAGCGCGCGGGGCTGCCCGGCACCCTCACCCTCGACGCCCAGACCGTGCGCACCATCCTCGGCATGATCGACGGCACGAGGATCGACGCCGACGCGTGGGTCCAAGACGTCGTGATCGACGACGACGACACCGGCATCGACGTCACCGTCTCGATCGGCCCGGACGAGCGGCCCGAGCTGCCGATCGCCCGGGCTCGGGAGGACCTGATGGCGCGCCTCGGGGCGCGCCCCA
>JAKAOD010000485.1 GCA_021823365.1 Actinomycetes bacterium
AGGTCGTCCAGGATGGCGCCGACCTCCTGCCACAACCGCTCGGCCTCGGGCGAGCTCTGCGGTTCCACCATGCACCGATTCTGCCCGTGAGTCGCCCGCCCTACCAGAGCAGGACGCCTCTCTCTTGTTCGCGCCCGCCCAGGCGCGGGGTCGGCTCGCGCCCTCGGCGCGACAGTGTCCTCGTCGACGCCGGCCGCGCGCTCCAGGTCGGTCCGGCCGCCAGGGACCCGCCGGCGCTCCGCGCGCCCTGGGGAGCCGCGGGCCTATGGCTAGCATCTCGCAGATGTCGACGGGGACGGCGCTCGCTCGCACCCCGGTCGCCGAGAGCCTGGCGGCGATCATCCACACCGAGGAGCTGACCAAGGTCTATCCCCGTACCGACTTCCCCGCGGTGGATCACCTGAACCTGGACGTGAAGTCGGGCGAGATCTTCGGTCTCCTCGGCCCGAACGGCGCGGGCAAGACCACCACCGCTGGCATCCTCACGACGAGAGTGGTGCCGACCTCAGGGCGCGCATTCGTCGGCGGGGTCGACGTGGCCGCGCACCCGGCACTCGCAAAGCAGCTCAGCGGGATCGTCTCCCAACAGAACACGCTCGACCGTCAGCTCACGGTGCGGGAGAACCTGTACTTCCACGGCCGCCTGTTCGGCATGGGGGCGACGGCGTCCCGGCGCATCGCCGGAGACCTCCTCGAGCAATTCCAGCTCGATCGGTGGGCGAACGCGTCCGTCTACTCCCTGTCGGGAGGGATGGCGCAACGTCTGATGGTCGCGAGGGCGATCTTCCACCGGCCCGCCGTGCTGTTCCTGGACGAGCCGACGGCCGGGCTCGACCCGCAGAGCCGCCTTGCGCTGTGGGAGATCCTCGAGCAGCTCAACGAAGACGGCCAGACCATCCTCCTCACGACCCACTACATGGAGGAAGCCGACAAGCTCTGCGACCGGGTCGCCATCATGGACCACGGCAGGATCCTCGCTCTCGACACGCCGGGAGCGCTGAAGCGCGGGATCGGCGCGGACACCATCGTGACGATCCGCTCGGGGGGCGACCTTGCGGCGCTCGGCGACCTCCTCAGGCGGGAGGTCGACGGGGTCACCCGCACGCGTACGGCAGACGGAGCCCTGCAGCTGCACGTGAGCGGCGCGCACCGTCTGATCCCAGAGATCGTCCTTGCTGCAGAGCGCCACGGCTTCGACATCATCGACCTCTCGGTCGCCGAGCCGTCGCTCGAGACGGTGTTCATCACGCTCACCGGGAGGGAGCTGCGGGACTGATGGCGATCTCAGCCACGACGACGGCACGAGCCGAAGGCGGCGTCCCCAGCTCCATCTCGGTCCATCTGCGGCCGGTCGTCACCGCGAGCTACGTCGCTCTGGGCGCGCTCTTGCTCCGCGACCTCGTCGTGCTGTGGAAGGACAAGTGGATCTTCGTGCTCCGAACGCTCGTCCAGCCGTTCCTCCTGTGCTTCGTGTTCCTCTACGTCTTTCCGAAGATCGGACAGGGCGTGGGGGGGAGGGGACCAGCAGCTGAGTCGGCATTTGCCACCATCCTCGTCCCAGGAGTCGTCGGCATCTCCATCATGTTCCAGGGGGTGCAGTCGATCGCCCTCAACATGGCTCAGGAGTTCGGGTTCACGCGGGAGATCGAAGATCGGGTGCAGGCTCCCTGCCCGATCTGGCTCGTCGCGATCGCGAAGGTCCTCTCCGGCGCGGCCCAAGGGGTCGTCTCTGCGGTGATCGTGCTCCCGATCGCGGACGTCGTGCACGCCCAGGGAGTCCATGCGCATCTCGACCTGCACTGGTGGGTGGTCCTCACGCTGGTGCCGATCGCGTGCATCGCGATGGCGAGCTTGGGGTTGGTGCTCGGAACCAGCTTCCAGCCGCGCAACATCGGTCTCATGTTCGGGTTCATCATCCTGCCGATCACGTTCCTCGGCGGCACGTATTACTCGTGGACGACCCTGGCTCCCGTCAAGATCGGCGCGTTCCACTGGCTGCAGACCTTGGTGCTGCTCAATCCCCTCATCTACGTGAACGAGGGGATGCGCGCCGCTTTCACCTCGTTTCCTCACATGCACCTTTACGTCGTCTACCCGGTGCTGGCAGGGTTCGCGGCGATACTCCTCACGGTCGGGCTACGGAACTTCAGGCGGCGCGTCCTGGCCTGAGGGGCGCACTCCGCCGCTGGCTGGCGCCGCGGGCCAGGCCTCCACCGCGCCGTTCACGCGGAGACGGACGGGATCGGACTCTTTCACGGGGCGGTTCCCTGCGATCCGAGCCACCAGCGTGCCGGGCAGGTCGGCGGTCTCCGAGCGGACGCGCACGGTGGTGTCGTGCCCGTGATAGTCGCAGCTCAGCACCCGTGCGCCAACTCCGTGGGCGGCGCCGGGCGGGTCGTCGACCCTCAGGTCCAGCTGCTCGGGACGGACCAGCACCGTCAGCCGGGCATCGGGGAGTGCAGGCCTGGCCAGGGTGAGCGGCCCCAAGCCGGTCTCCACGACCGGCCCCCGAGCCACCCCTGA
>JAKAOD010000486.1 GCA_021823365.1 Actinomycetes bacterium
AGCGCCCCCACCATGCGCTGGATCCCGGCAGCCTCGTCCAGCGTCGCGAACGCCGCGAGGACCTCGTCCACCTGCCGACCGGTCGCCCTGGCGACGGGGCCGACGTCCCCCGCCATCGCGCGGGCGACGACGGTATGCCACCGCTCTGCGGTGGACCGATCGACGCCGAGGGCCAGGAGCTCGTCGACCGTATCTGTTGGAGGAGCGGCTCTCGAGAGGTCCTCCGCGATCGGGAGATCGTCGGCGACGAGCGCGCTGGGTCGGACCGCGACCCCCCGCCGCACGTACGTGCGTGCGAGCGTCGCCACGGCGTCGCTGACCACGCGGTGCAGCCGAGCATCGGCGTCAGCGGTCAGCTCCGCCCATCGAGTGTCCAGCTCGGCCCAGAGTGCGGCGGCGCTGACGACGTGTCGCGCGGCCCAGTACGCGCCGGCGACGTCGTCGAGGCCGACCCCGAGCTCCGCTGCGGTCTCGTGGGCCCACGCCGCGCCCAGCCGGTCCACGATCTCGCCCGCGACCTCGGTCGCCAGGAGCTGGTCGTAGAGGCGGTGCTTGGCGACGAGGTCGCCGAAGTCCGCGCGCATGGCGGAGGGGAAGTAGCCCTCGACCGCCTCCGCGAACGAGCGGTCGGCGACGATCGGCGACCGCTCGATCGCAGCGCCGAGGTCCGACTTCGCGTAGGCGAGCAGCACGGCGAGCTCGGGGCGGATCATGCCGGCGCCTGCAGCACGCCGGACGGCGAGCTCGTCGACGCCGGGGAGCGCCTCGACAGCCCGGTCCACGCGCCCCGACGCCTCGAGCGCGTCGATGAGCGCCGCGTAGGCGTCCAGTCGATCCGCGCTGTCCGTCACGGCGCGGTTGAGCGCAGCGACGCTGTGGTCGACCTGCCGGAGCACTTCTGCGGCGACCTCGTCCTGGGCGCGTTCGAGGTAGGCGTCGCGGTCGACTGGCCCGAGTCGCCCCTCTTCGATCGCGAGCGCCAGGAGGATCTTCAGGTTGACCTCCCGATCCGACGTCGCGACCCCTGCCGCGTTGTCGATGAAATCGGTGTTGATCCGGCCTCCCCGCCGTGAGTACCGGATCCGTGCCTGCTGGGTGAAGCCGAGATTGCCGCCCTCGCTGACCACCCGGGCCCGCACGCGGTCGGCGGTCACCCGGACCTCGTCGTTCTCCCGGTCGGCCACCTCGGCGTCGGTCTCGTCCGCTGCCTTGACGAAGGTGCCCACACCTCCGAACCACAGAAGGTCGACCGGTGCCTCCAGGATGGCGCTGATGAGCTCGGGGGGTGACAAGCTCTCGCGCTCGACGCCGAGGGCACGTCGGGCTTCCGGGGCGAGCGGCACCTCCTTCACCCCGCGTGGCCATACGCCGCCTCCGGGGGAGATCGCCGCCGCCGAGTAGTCGGCCCAGCTCGACGCGGGGAGGCTGGCCAGCCTCTTCCGCTCCGCGTAGGAGGCCTTCGGGTCCGGGTCGGGGTCCAAGAAGACGTGGCGGTTGTCGAAGGCGGCGACGAGCCGGATCGCGTCGCTGAGCAGCATCCCGTTGCCGAAGACGTCCCCTGACATGTCCCCGATGCCGGCGACGAGGATGGGTTCGTGCTGGACGTCGATTCCGAGCTGGTGGAAGTGCCGGCGCACCGCTACCCAGGCGCCCTGGGCGGTGATGCCCATCGCCTTGTGGTTGTAGCCGTGGCTGCCACCGGATGCGAAGGCGTCACCGAGCCAGAACCCGTGCGCTGCGCTGAGCTCGTTGGCGAGGTCGGAGAGGTCGGCGGTGCCTTTGTCCGCCGCGACCACGAGGTACGGGTCGGGCCCGTCGTGGACGACCATGTCGGGTGGGCTGACGACCTTGCCGCCCACGAGGTCGTCGGCGACGTCGAGGAGCGCGTTCACGAAGGCCGCGTAGCAGCGGCGAACGTCGGCGGGGGAGGGACGGCCGGGAACCCGGCATACGAAGCCCCCCTTCGCGCCGGTCGGGACGATGATGGCGTTCTTCTTCACCTGCGCCACCATGAGGTCGAGCACTTCGGTGCGGAAGTCCTCGGGGCGCTCGCTCCACCTGATGCCGCCGCGGGCGACGAGCCCGGCGCGAAGGTGGATGGCTTCGACCCCCGGTGCGTGGACCCAGGTCTCGATGCGGGGGTGCGGGGGGCGAAGCTGCGGGACCGACGCGCTCTCGAGCTTGAGCGTCATGGTCTCCCTGGGCTCCCCCGACCGGCCCCGCTGGTAGAAGTTCGTGCGCACGGTTGCGTCGACGAGCGACAGCACCACGCGCAGCGCGCGGTCCCAGCGGAGGAGCGGCACCTTGATCAGCTCGGCCACGCACACCGCACGAGCCGATGCCTCCGCGTCGCCCGCCGACGGGTCGAAGCGCGCCGCGTCGCCCGCAACCGCGCAGCCCGCCGCCGGGTCGAAACGCGCCGCGAAGTACGCCACGAGGCTGCGCGACACGGAGGGGAACGCGACCAGTGCCTCTTCGACGTCGGAGGCAGGGATCGGGGGGTTGCACTGGGCCCAGTAGGA
>JAKAOD010000041.1 GCA_021823365.1 Actinomycetes bacterium
CGCGCCGATGACGACGGTGAGGATCGCCACCACCCAGATGATCGGCTGCCACGAGCTCCGCAGCGTCGGGAAGCTCGTCACGAAGACCCGGAGGAACGCCGCGAAGCCACCCGCTTTGGCGAGCGCCGCCATGAACCCCGTCGCGGGGGTCGGCGCGCCCTGGTAGACGTCCGGCGTCCACATGTGGAACGGGACCGCCGCGATCTTGAAGGCGAACCCCGCGAGCAGGAGCGCCATGCCGCCGAGCAGCACGCCGTTCGAGGTGAGGACGTTGCGGGCGAGGAAGGCGGCGATCTGTCCGAGGTTCGTGGAGCCCGTGGCACCGTAGGTGAGCGCGATCCCGTAGACGAAGATCGCCGAGGAGAAGGCGCCGAGCACGAAGTACTTGATCGCCGCCTCGCTCGACGCCTCGCGACGGCGGTCGAAGCCGGCGAGGACGTACAGCGGCAGCGAGAGCACCTCGAGCGCGAGGAAGACGAGGATGAGGTCGTTCGCCGACGCCATGAACATCGCGCCCGACCCGGAGATCAGCGCGAGCACGTAGTACTCGCATCCCTCGATGCCCTCGCGTCGCAGGTAGCCGGCGGCGAGCATCGGGGCGACGACGAGGATGCAGGAGACGAGCACGAGGAAGAGCACGGCGAAGCCGTCGATGTCGAGGCTCTTCGCCACGGCCATGAACGGCCCGTGGCTCACCACGTCCTTCCACAGCACGAGCGAGGCGACGAGGGAGGCGATGCCGATCCCGACCGTGGCCGTCGCGTACGTCTCCGTCGGCAGCCGGCGCGGGCTGAGCGCCGCGACGAGCAGGAGCAGGAGCATCCCGCCGAGGAGGATGAGCTCGGGGAGGATGGCGGTGTAGTCGATGTGCGGCAGGACGAAGCCGGACGCACCGAGCAACGCGCCTCCGAGCCCCCGCGACCCGTCAAGCCCGATCATCGGCCCGCCCCCAGCCTCCGGGCGTCACGCACGTGGCCCGCGAGCGTCGGGCGGCCCTGTGCGGGGATGTGCGCGTGGGCGACGCTCTCGGCGTGGAGGACGAGCTGGTTGACCGTCGGCGTGATCCGCTCGAGCACCGGGCGCGGGTAGACGCCGAGGAAGACGATCAGCACGACCAGCGGCGCGAGCACGAGACCCTCGCGCCAGGTCATCTCCCGGAACGGCCCTGGTCTTGCGCCGGATGCCCGGCCGGTGGCCGGCGGCTCGGCGCCACCCGGGGCGCCGTCGGGCTCGGGCGGGCCGTCGGACCCCCCCGACACCGCGGCGGGGAGCGGCCGGCCGTGGAAGGCCTGCTGGTAGGCCCAGAGCAGGTAGACGGCGGCGATGACGACGCCTCCGGTGGCGACCACCGCCCACCAGCGGTGCGTGAGGAAGGCCCCGGAGAGGATGAGGAACTCGCCGACGAAGCCGTTGAGCCCCGGCACGCCGATGGACGCCAGCATCACGAGGGTGAAGACCCCGGCCATCGCAGGGGCCGAGTGCTGGAGGCCGCGCAGCCTCGGCAGCTGGAAGGTCCCGAGGCGCTCATAGATCATCGCGATGAGGATGAAGAGCGCCGCGGTGTACAGGCCGTGGTTGACCATCTGGATCACCGCGCCCGACAGCGACTCGCCGGTGAGCGCGAAGAGCCCGACGATGATGAAGCCGATGTGGGCGAGGGAGGAGAAGGCGACGAGGCGCTTCAGGTCCTTCTGCACGGCGGCGACGATCCCGCCGTAGATGATCCCGATCACCCCGAGGGTGAGCAGCACCGGTGCGAGCTCCACGACGGCATGGGGAAACAGGCCGAGGTCGAAGCGGATGATCCCGTAGGTCCCGAGCTTCGCCATGACGCCGGCGAGCAGCACCGAGGCCGCCGCGGGCGCCTCGGAGTAGGCGTCCGGCGACCAGGTGTGGAACGGGAACACCGGCGCCTTGACCGCCAGCGACGCGGTGAAGGCGCAGAAGAGCAGGACGTTCGCCGGTCCGCTGAGGTGGGTCGTCGCGAGCTGGCGGATGTCGAAGGTCGTGGCGCCGGTCTGCGACTGGTGGATGAAGACGAGGGCGAGGATCCCGACGAGCATGAAGCCCGACGCGGCGAAGGTGTACACGAAGAACTTCGTCGCGGCGTAGCCCCGCCGCTCGTGGCCCCAGCCGGCGACGAGCATGTAGACGGGGACGAGCGTCGTCTCGAAGAAGAGGAAGAAGAGCAGCAGGTCGACAGACAGGAAGCTCCCGAGGCACGCCGACTCGAGGAGCAGCACCCAGAACGTGAACGACTTCGGGTCGCGCCGCTCGCCCGCGCCGGCGAGCGCGATCGGGAACAGCAGTGCGGTCATCAGCACGAGGAAGAGCGAGATGCCGTCCACGCCGAGCGTCCAGGAGAACCCGAAGGACCCGACCCAGGGGTGCTCGCTCACCATCTGGTAGCCGCCGTAGCCGGAGCGAAACTGGTCGAGGACCGCCGCGGCGATCCCGAGCACGCCGATCGACGAGGCGAGGCCGAGGGCCCGCACGACGGCGGCGCGCGAGCGGGGGAGCAGGAGGACGAGGAGTGCCGCCCCCGCCGGGACGAGGACGAGCGCCGTGAGGTAGGGGAATGCGCGCTGTCCGGCGTCGAGCCCGGTCGTCACCATCGGTCCGTAGGCAGAGACGTTCGGCGTCACTGGACCACCCTCACGAGCAGGTAGGCGACGACTGCCACGACACCGCCTGCGATGCCGAGGGCGTAGCCGCGCACGTAGCCGCTCTGGACCCGCCGGGCCCAGCCGGCGGAGAGGCGCACGAGTGAGGCGACGCCGTTCACCGCCCCGTCGATGACGCGGGACTCGACGACGGCGGAGGTGAAGGCGGCGAGCGCCGTGCCGGTCCTCGCGAACAGGCGGTCCTCGGCGAAGTCGAGGAACCACGCCATTGAAAGGAAGCGGGGCTCGACCGCCGGGCGGTCGACGGCCCGGCGCCAGAGGCTCGCCGCGACGGCGACGCCGGTCACGGCGAGGACGCCGTCGACGACGGGGAAGAGCCACTTCTGACCGAGGCTGTAGTGGAGGTGCCGGACGGTCGGCCCGACGACGGGGTCGAGCCACCGCTCGAGGAAGACGAAGCTCGGGTGGAACGGCAGGTTGAGGAAGCCGCCGAAGATCGACAGGACGGCGAGGACGACGAGCGGCGCCGACATGTGCCAGGAGGGGTCGTGCGGCTTGGCACCGAGGGTGGGCGGCGCCCCCGCAGCTGCGCCGGCGGTCGCCGCGCCGTGGTGCCCTCCGTGGCCGTCGCCGCTCGGGCGGGCCTCGGACCACCGTCGCTCGCCGAGGAACACGAGGAAGAACTCCCGACCGATGTAGTAGGCGGTGAGCACGGCCGCGGCCGCGGCGATCGCCCAGAGCGCCGGGGTGAGCGCCCAGGCGTTCTCGAGCACGTCGCCCTTGGACCAGAAGCCGGCGAACGGCGGGACACCGCCGATCGCGAACCAGGCGACGAGGAAGGTCACCGAGGTGACCGGCATCAGCCGGGCGAGCCCGCCCATGTGCTTGATGTCCTGGTCCTCCTCCATCGCGTGGATCACCGAGCCGGCGCCGAGGAAGAGCAGCGCCTTGTAGAAGGCATGGGTGAGCATCAGGAAGATCGCGGCGACGTAGGCGCCCGAGCCCGCTGCGAGGAACATGTAGCCGAGCTGGGAGACCGTCGAGTACGCCAGGACCTTCTTGATGTCGTTCTGCGCGCAGGCCGCCGAAGCGCCGACGAAGGCGGTCGCGGCGCCGAACCAGGCGATGACGTGTGCCGCGTCCGGCGCCAGGTGGAGGATCGGATTGATCCGGCACATGAGGTACACGCCGGCGGTCACCATCGTCGCAGCGTGGATGAGCGCGGAGACCGGCGTCGGACCGGCCATTGCGTCGGCGAGCCAGGGGAAGAGCGGGATCTGCGCCGACTTGCCGACGGCGCCGAGGAACAGGAGCAGCGCGATGGCGACGAGGCTCGGCGTGCCGACGTGCCCGAGGCGGGCGAAGACCGTCGTGTACTGGAGGCTGCCGGTGCGCTCGAAGATCAGGAACAACCCGATGAGGAACCCGGCGTCGCCGACGCGGTTGAAGATCATCGCCTTCTTCCCCGCGCTGGCCGCCTCGTCGCGGTCGAACCAGAAGGCGATCAGGAAGTACGAGCACACCCCGACGCCCTCCCACCCGAAGAAGGAGAGCAGGAAGTTGTCCGCGAGGACGAGCATCAGCATCGCGAAGACGAAGAGGTTCAAGTACGTGAAGAACCTCGGGAATTGCTCGTCGTGCTCCATGTAGCCGATCGAGTACAGGTGGATCAGGGAGCTGACGCCGGTGACGAAGGCCGCCATCGTCATCGAGAGCGGGTCGACGAGGATGCCGGCGCTGACGCTCAACCGGTCGGCCCCGAGCCAGGTGAACCAGGTCTGGGTGAGCTCGCGATGCGCCGGCGCCTGCTGGAACAGGCCGACGAACACGATCACGGTGACGACGAACGACGCCGTCACGGCGATGGTCGCCACCCAGCCCGCGAGCGGGTTGCCGAGCCGTCGCCCGAAGGGGACGAGCACGGCGAAGCCCGCCAGCGGGAGCAGCGGTATGAGGAAGGCGGCGTGGATCACGTCGGTCTTGTCAGCCCTTCAGTCAACCCTTGAGCACGTGGGCGTCGTCGGCCGTGGCGCCGACCCGCCTTCGGAAGATGGCGACGATGATCCCGAGCCCGACGACCACCTCGGCGGCCGCCACGACGAGCACGAAGAACACCGCGACCTGCCCCCCGACGTCGTCGAGCGCCCGGGCGAAGGTCACGAAGGTGAGGTTCGCGGCGTTCAGCATCAGCTCGACGCACATGAACATCACGATCACGTTGCGCCGGACCAGCAGCCCGACGACCCCGATGCTGAACAGCACGGCGGCAAGCGTGAGGTACCAGCTCGCGTGGACGCTCATGGCGAGCCCACCTCCTCCGGCTCCTTGCGGGGGTCGCCCGCGTCCCCGGCGGCCGGCGCCTCCCCGGCCGCCTCGCCGCCGGCGGACCCGTCGCCGGCGGGCGTGCCCGTCTCCGGTCCCGGGCGGGGCTCGCTGCGCCACCGCGGCTCGGTACGCGACGGCCGGCGCGCGAGCACGACCGCGCCGACGACCGCCAGGACGAGCAGCGCCGAAGTCACCTCGAACGGCACGAGATAGGCGGTGAAGACCGCCCGGCCGAGCTTCGCGACGTTCGACCCCGGCCCCTCGAGCCTCCCGGTCACCGAGCGGGCCCCGGTCACCCAGCGCGTCCGCGACAACAGGACCACCTCGGCGAGCACCAGCAGCCCAATGCCGACGGCGACCAGGCGCTGGCCCCGGAAGACGTCGGCGATCACCCGCTCCTTCTGGTCCACGCCGAGGAGCATGATCACGAAGAGGAACAGCACGACGATCGCGCCGGTGTAGACGATCACCTGGATCGCGGCGAGGAACTCGGCGTTCTCCTCGACGAAGAGCACGGCGATGCCGAAGAGGGTCATGACGAGCGAGAGCGCGGCGTGCACCGGGTTGCGCATCAGCACCACGCCGAGGGCGCCGGCGACGCATATCACGGCGGCGACGGCGAAGGTCAGGGCGTCGGGGATCGTCGCCGCTGCGAGAAGCGCGGGCGCCCCCGGCGTCATCGGACCCTCCCACCGAACCGCACGGGGATCTTGGCTCGGTTGACCTCGCGGACCGAGAAGTTGCCGGTCGCGTCGTCGTCACGCCGGCCGCTCTGGCCGCCCTCCGGTCGCCGTACCCCGTGACCGAGCTCTCCCGACCACTGCACCACGCCCTCGTACTCGGCCGAGCCCGCCGGCGAGGTGGCTCGCATCCACCCCGAGGTGTGCTGCTCCTCCCCCTCGCGCCAGTCCTCCCAGGGCTGGCGGCGGACGGCGCCGCTCTCGTCGACGAGCAGCTCTTTCCGCGTGTAGATCGCGTCGGCGCGGCTCGTGAAGGAGAACTCGAAGAGCTTCGACTCCGTGATCGCCTCGGTCGGGCACGCCTCGACGCAGAGGTCGCAGTGGATGCATCGGAGGTAGTTGATCTCGTAGACGAAGCCGAAGCGCTCGCCGGGCGAGTTGGGGTCGGCGGGGTCGTTGTCGGCACCGCGGACGTAGATGCAGTCGGCAGGGCAGGCGGCGGCGCAGAGCTCGCAGCCGATGCACTTCTCCATCCCGTCCTCGTAGCGGTTGAGGACGTGGCGGCCGTGCAGGCGAGGAGGCTTCGGGCGCTTCTCCTTCGGGTACTCGGTCGTCACGCGCGGCTCGAGCACCTGGGTGATCGCCTGCTTGAAGCCGCCGAAGAAGCGGAGGTCGTCGAAGAGCCCCACGGTCAGCTCCTCGCCGCCGGGCCCGTCACCGGTTCCAGGCCGGCGAGCCTTCTCCTGCGACCGAGGCGCGCCGCCTGCCAGACGAGCACGGCGCCGACGACGAGGGCGCCGAGCAGCGCGAAGCCCCACGACACCGAGACGATGACCCCGGCGACGATGAGCAGCCAGCCGAGCGAGAGCGGGATCATCCGTTTCCAGCCGAGGTCCATCAGCTGGTCGTAGCGCAGGCGGGGCAACGCGGCCCGGATCCAGACCTGTACGTAGCAGAAGATCGTCGTCTTGCCGACGAACCACAGGATCGGCCACAGCCAGCGGACGACGTGGAAGCCGGGCCCGTCGGGGCCGCCGAAGAACAGCGTCACGGCGACGGCCGACATCGTGATCGTGTTCATGAACTCGGCGAGGTAGAACAGCGCGAAGAGCAGCGAGGAGTACTCCGTGTTGAACCCGCCGCCGAGCTCCTGCTCGCCCTCGACGAGGTCGAAAGGCGGCCGGTTCATCTCGGCGGTCGAAGCGACGAAGAAGAGGACGAACGGCACGATCCCGAGCCGGATCACGTTCCACTGCCAGACGTGCTGCGCCTGGGACTCGACGATCGCCCGCGTCGAGAGCGAGTGCGACTCGAGGATCACCATCACGACGGTGAGCCCGATCACGGCCTCGTACGAGATCATCTGCGCCGAGGCGCGCACCGCGCCGAGCAGCGGGTACTTCGACCCTGACGACCAGCCCGCGAGCATCGCCGCGTAGACGGCGATCGAGCTCATCGCCAGCACGAAGAGGATGCCCATCGGCGGGTCGGCGACCTGGAGCTCGACGACGTGGTGGGCGATCGTCACCACCCCGCCGACGGGTACGACCGCGAAGACGAGGAAGGCTGGGACGACGGCCACCAGCGGGGCGAGGCGGAACACGACGCGCTCGGCGCGCGACGGGAGGAGGTCCTCCTTGAAGAACAGCTTCGTCCCGTCCGCAAGCGACTGGAGGATGCCGAACGGCCCGGCGCGGTTCGGGCCGATGCGGTCCTGCATGTCCGAGATCACCTTGCGCTCGAACCAGACCATCAGCATCGTCGAGACGAGCAGTGCCACGAAGGCGACGACTGCCTTCACGACGACGATCAGGACGACCGCGAGGCCGACCCCGTGAGCGAAGAGCGGGTCGCTCATGAGGGAGTCTCCAGCCTCACGTCGTTGACGGCGGCGGACGCGTCGAGGAGCTCCGACACCGCCTCCCCGACTCCCGACGTCATGACCACGACGCCGCGGTCGAGGGCCTCGTCGGCCACGACCGGCACGACGGCCTCGCCTCGGGCCGAGCGGACCCGTGCCCGGTCTCCGCTTCGGAGGCCGAGGCTCGCCAGCTCCGCGGGGTGCACCGCCAGCTCCGTCGGCGCCGCGAGCGGCGCGAGCGACGGGCACGTCGCGACGAGCGTGCCGCGGTCGTACAGCCGGCGCCGCACGACCAGTCGGTGGGAGTAGGCGTCGAGCCGCTCCGGGGAGGAGGGCTGGCCGCGCGCGGGGGCACCGAGCACCGCCGGCCGCGCCACCGACGGCTCCCGGCTCGCCACGCCCGAACGGGCAGCCTCGCCGAGACGCTCGCCGGCCGGCGCCTCGGCCGCGCCGGCGCGCATCGGCGCCCCTTGCTCCTCGACGGAGGTGATCCCGGGAGTCGCCATGGGGTCGATACTCCCCGGCACGGCCAGGCCCCGCAAGGCGACCGGGGTCGGCGGGAGCGGAGCGACCACGCCGTCACGCGCTGCCTGGCTCGCGAGCAGGACCGAGTCGAGACCCCGGTAGGCGGGCGCGAGGCGGGCGATCTCGTCCGTGATCCCGTCGACGCTGTCGAAGCCCAGGTCGGCGCCAAGACGCCTGGCGAGCTCGCTCGCGACGACCCACGCCGGCCACGCCTGTCCCGGGGGCACGACCTTCTGTGCGAGCCGGCTGACGCGCCCTTCGAGGTTCGTCGTGGTCCCGGGGCGCTCGGCGTCGCCGGCCACGGGGAGCACGACGTCGGCGAGATCGGAGGAGGCGTCGGCGTGCGTGCCGATCGAGACGAGGAACGGGACGCTCTCGAGCGCTTCCTGGGCGAGGCGCCGGTCGGGGAAGTCCTCGAGGGGGTCGGCACCGAGAAGCACGAGCATCGCGAGCTCCCCCGCCGCGGCCGCACGCAGCATCCCCTCGGCGTCCCGGCCCCGTGCCCCGGGCAGCTCGGCACCCCAGGCGTGCGCGTACCAGGCTCGACCCTGCTCGAGCGCCACGCGCCCGGGAAGGACGCCGGGCGAAAGACCCATGTCGAGCGCGCCGAGGACGTTTCCCCGGCGAAGCGCCGGCAGGAAGCGCGCCCCCGGGAGGGCGTCGTGCAACAGGCCGGCGGACACGGCGGCGGCAGCCGCCGATTCCCCAGTCGACTGGCGACCGAGGACGACGACCACGCCGTCGCCGCGCCCCGCGCCCGTGCCGGGCGCCCGCTGTCCGGCCGGATCCTCGCCTGCCCCGCCCGCCAGGAGGGCGCGCGCCGCGGCGATCTCCGCCACGCCGGCACCTGCCGCTGCGGCCGGCACCACGGCCGCCGAGACGAGCGCCGCGACGAGCTGCGCCGCCTCTCCCGGCCGGCATCTCAGGCGGACCCTGGCAAGCGGCGCGAGCGACGTCGGCACCGGCGAGCAGTCGACCAGGGCCACGCCGGACTTCGCCGCCGCCCGCAGCCTGATGTACAGCACGGGGAGCTCCTCGCGGAGGTCTCCGGCGAGCAGGAGCACGACGCGCGCCGAGCATGCCTCCTCGATGGTCGCCCGTGGCAGGCCGAGGACGAGCTCGGCAGGCAACCCGTCGCCGAGCTGCGCGTCGAGCGAGTCGGTGCCGAGGACACCTCGGGCGAGCTTCGACCAGGCGTAGGCGTCCTCGTTCGACAGGCGCGCGCCGCCGAGGACGCCGATCGCCGCGCCGTCGCCGCGGCTTCGCGCCTGGCGGGTCCCGGCCGCGAGCTCGCCGATCGCTTCGTGCCAGCTCGCCGGCTCGAGGTCGCCTCCGCGGCGCACCCGCGGCTCGGTCAGGCGCGCCGGGGAGGCCACCGCCTCGAACCCGTAGCGCCCTTTGTCGCAGAGCCAGCTCTGGTTGACCGGAACGCAGTCCACGCCGAGATTGCGGACGAGCGACCCCGCCGAGGACTGGGCGGCCATCCTGCAACCGACCGAGCAGGTCGTGCAGGTGGTCTCCACCTGCTCGAGGTCCCACGGGCGCGCCTTGAAGCGGTAGGCAGGCGAGGTGAGCGCCCCGACCGGGCAGATCTGGACGGTGTTGCCGCTGAAGTACGACCCGAACGGCGCCGTCGGGAACGGCGCGACCTCGATGTGGTCGCCGCGGCCGAAGAAGTCGATCTGCGCCTCGCCGGCGATCTCCTCGGCGAAGCGCGTGCACCGGGCGCACTGGATGCAGCGCTCCCGGTCGAGGTAGACGAGCGGGCCGATCTCGATCGGCTTTGCCCAGTGCCGCTTCTCCTCGAGGAAGCGGCTCTCGCCGGGACCGTGCGAGAGGGCCTGGTCCTGGAGCGGGCACTCGCCGCCCTTGTCGCAGACTGGGCAGTCGAGCGGGTGGTTGAGGAGGAGGAACTCGAGCACGCCCTCCTGCGCCTTTCGCGCAGGCTCCGAGCGCGTGAGGATCTCCTGGCCCTCGGCGACCCTCGTGAAGCACGCCGGCTGGAGGCTGAAGCCGCGGGGGCCGGACACCTCGACCAGGCACATCCTGCACATGCCGACCTGCTCCATGTGCGGGTGGTAGCAAAAGCGCGGGATGTAGACCCCCGCACGCTCGGCCGCCTCGATGATCAGCTCGCCCGGCCGCGCCGCGACGGCGGAGCCGTCGACGGTCAGCTGCACGACCGCCTCCTCGCCGACGGCTGCAGCCGAGGGGTCGCTCATCGCCGCGCGCCCTCGGACGAGGTCCCGTACGGGCAGCGGCCGTCCTTGACGTGGAGGAGGAACTCGTCACGGAACATCCGGATGCCCGATGCCACCGAGGAGGGGATCGACGGACCGAGCACGCAGATCGTGGTCTGCCTGGGCGGCCAGGACACGCCCGGCGCGATGTTGTCGCACGCGTCCATCAAGACGTCGAGATCCTCCTCCCGTCCGCCGCCGAGCTCGATCCGCCGGAGCATCTTCTCGATCCAGCCGCTCCCCTCGCGGCATGGGGTGCACTGCCCGCAGGACTCCCGCCAGAAGAAGCGGGAGATCCGCCAGGCCGCACGCACGGCGCAGCTCGTCTCGTCCATCACGACGACCGAGCCCGAGCCGAGCATCGAGCCGGCGGCGCCGACGACGTCCTGGTCCAGGCCGAGCCCGAGGTGCTCCGGCCCGAACCACGGCGCCGACACGCCTCCGGGGATGAAGGCTTTCAGCTCCGCCCCTCCCCGGATCCCGCCGCCGAGCGAGGGGTCGTAGATGAGGTCGCGGAACGCCGTCTTCGACATCTCGAGCTCGTACCACCCCGGCCGCTCGACCCGCCCGGACAGTGCGAAGAGCCGAGTGCCGGCCGAGGAGCCCTGGCCGAGCGCCGCGAAGGCCGCGCCGCCGTGCAAGACGATCCACGGCAGGTTCGATACGGTCTCGACGTTGTTGACGACCGTCGGCTCACCGTAGAGGCCGATCGCCGCCGGAAAGTACGGGGGTTTGATGCGGGGAAAGCCCCGCTTTCCCTCCAGGCTCTCGAGCAGCGCCGTCTCCTCCCCGCAGATGTAGGCACCGGCACCGGGATGCACGACGAGGTCGACGGAGAACTCCGAGCCGAGGATGCGCGACCCCAACGCGCCGTGTGCGTAGGCCTCATTGCACGCTTGCTGCAACCTCTCGAGCCCGAGCGCGAACTCGCCCCGGCAGAAGATGAAAGCCTGTCGCGCGCCGATCGCGTATGCGGCGATGACGGCTCCTTCGATGATCTGGTGCGGGTCGTGCTCGATGAGGAGCCGATCCTTGAAGGTCGCCGGCTCGCTCTCGTCGCCGTTCACGACGAGGTAGGTCGTCGGCGACTTGCGCAGCATCGACCACTTCCGCCCGGCCGGGAAGCCCGCGCCGCCGCGGCCGAGCAGGCTCGCCTTGTTGACCTCCTCGTGCACCTCCTCCGGCGCCATCGCAAGGGCGGCGCGAAGCCCCTCGTAACCGCCGGTCTCGAGGTACCGCTCGAAGGTGTGGGAGTCCTCCTGCCGGACCCTCCGGCTGACGATGGGCGCCGCGGAGGTGATCACCGTCTCACGTCTCCCCCGTGGCCGCCCGTACCGCCTGCCTCGGCAGCGGCCCCGGCACCCCCCTCGCCGGCGGCGTCGCCGGCCCCGGCCGGTGTGCCGTCACCGTCGCCGGCCGGCTGGTGGGCCAGCAGGCCGACGGTCCGCTCCACCCGGCAGAGCACGCCGTGGGGAGGCACGACCTCCGAGAGGGCGCCGGAGCGAAGGTCCGCGACGAGCTTGTCGAACCCTGCCTCGTCGAGCGGGCCGAAGAAGCGGTGGTTGACCTGGACGCAGGGAGCGATGTCGCAGCCTGCGAGGCACTCGGACTCCTCGAGGGTGACCTCGCCGTCCTCGGTCGTCTGGCCGACGTGCACGCCGAGGTGGTCCTCGGCGTGCTCGAGCAGCTCGTAGGCGCCGGCGAGCATGCAGGCGATGTTGGTGCAGACCGCGACGACGTGGCGGCCCACCG
>JAKAOD010000042.1 GCA_021823365.1 Actinomycetes bacterium
CGAGCGACGCGTTCTTGCCGCCGACGAGCGGCACGTCCTCGATGCCGACCTCCTCGAAGAAGCGGATGTACTCGAACTTGGTCACGGCTGTTCCTCCTGGAGCTCCTCGAGAAGGCAAGCGGCGTCGATCCCTTGCCAGGTGTCCTGCAGTGTCGAGATCGCCCGGTGTCGACCACCGAGCCCGCCGTCGGATCGCTGGAGCAGCACGAGGCTGACCCCGATCGCCCTCCGGTGGCGCAGCCGGGCGCCGAGCGCCTGGGCGAGCCACAGGCCGCCCCAGATGGCTCCGACCGAAGTCGTCCCGGCACCCGGGCTGATCGTCAGCCCGAGCGACTCGTCCTCGCAGGCGGACAGCAGCTCGCCGGCACGGGCCTCCTCGGCCTCGATCTGCCAGGGGAGCTCGCCGATCATCGCGAGGCAGAGCGCGACCGCAGTCGTCTCCAGCTCCGCCCCGCGCCTCGCCCATCCCCAGGCGGGGTCCCGTCCCGCGCGGAGCAGCTCCGTGGCGCGCTTGCGCTCCCCCGGGCCAGGCCCTTCGCCGCGCAGACGCAAGAGCTCGGCGAGGCGCAGCGCGTCGACGAGCGCCGTCCGCCAGTCGCGCGTGCCGTCGGTCTCGCCGCTGCCCTCGGCCCAGCTTCGCAGCCATTCCTCCGGCGAGCGCCGCGGCGTCGCCCCGAGGAGATGAAGCGAGCGAAGCGCCGCCCAGCCGATCGTCCACGTCGGGTAGCCGCCGTCGCCGTCCTGCACGCCGCCGAGCCATCGGATCGTCTCCTCCGGCTCGGGCGCGTCGAGCCCGAGGATCGCGAGCGAGTCGAGCGCGGCCAGAGTGTCGGGTGCGCTCGGCTCCTCGACGTTCCACTCCGGGACCCGGTAGAAGGAGTAGCCGCCGTGGGGGGTGCGTCGGCCGAGGACGTACCGCCCGGCGGCGTCGAGGTCGAGGAGGGCACCAGGGTCCCTTGCGGTTCTCGCAGACGTGAGGACTACGCCCATGGCCCGGTGCCCTCCTTCCCGACATGAAACTTCGGGCGCCGCGGCCGAGCTAGGGCCGAACGTCACCGTTCTTCCCAGCTCGGACGGCACTGTGACCTTCGGCCCTACCCGTGACCAGGGTCGCGAGCCGCCCTTGTGCCGGGACTGCGCCGCACGACGCGATGAGCTCCGGCAGAAGGGAGAGTCGCGATGCTCCAGGTCCGCATCCACCGCCGGCTGGCGGCCTTCGAGCGGCCCGACACCTGGTGCTACGACGACGCGTCCCGGACGATGCGGCCCGAGCTGGAGCTCGCCCGGCGCCAGTCGAGCTTCGACGAGATCGTGGGAGGGCTCGACGAGACGAACGCGCTGACCGAGGCGCGTCGCTGCCTGTCGTGCGGCAACTGCCTCGAGTGCGAGCAGATCTGACGCCCGGTCACGCGGCCACCGCTCGCCGCCGCCCCCGAGGATGGTGACCTCCGGCCTGGCCATTGGCCCCTACCGGCGCTCCCCCGCCTCCCAGCAGAGTGTTCTCGATGAGCTCCTGCAGACACAGGGACTTATGAGAGAGCAGTAGGGAGAAAGGACCTCATCCATGCGACGCAAGGTGTTCGACATCCTCACCTCAGCAGGCGGGATCGTGGTCGCAGTCGTGCTGGTCGTCGCCGGTGCGCTCGCGATGTGGGGCCACAGCTTCGCCAACTCGAACGTCCACAGCCAGCTCGCAAAGCAGGAGATCACCTTCCCGACGAAGGCGGCCTTCGCAGCTGCGAAGCCCGGCACGGAGATCACGCCTGCGATGGTCCCCTACCTCGAGAAGTACGCCGGCCAGCAGCTGCTCACCGGGCCGCAGGCCGAGGCCTACGCCGACCACTTCATCGCCGACCACCTCGCCGAGATGCCCTACGGCGGCGTGTACTCCAAGGTGAGCGCGGCCTCGATGGCCGACCCGAGCAACGCGGCGCTCGCGGCCGAGGTGATGACCACCTTCCGGGGCACCACCTTGCGTGGCCTGCTGCTCGAGGCCTACGGCTTCTGGACCTTCGGTGAGATCGCCTTCTGGGCCGCCATCGCCTCGTTCGTCCTCGCCGGCGTGATGATCCTGCTCGTCACCCTCGGACTCTGGCACGCCGCTCGCACGTCGGCGGAGGCCGAGCTGCGCATCGGCGCCCACCAGGCATCGACGGAGGGCGGGACCGGGGTCGCGGCGGCCTGACCACCTCGACTGCGCCCCGCAAGGGGTGCAGCGACGCGAAAGGGCCCAGCCCTCTCCCCCAGGGCTGGGCCCTTTCGCGTGCCCCGGCCCTTCGCAGCACGACCTCCCGGGTCACCCCACGCGAGCCCCTTTGCGGGCGATCGCGATGGCCGAACGCCTCTACCGACGCCGGTCACCCGGCGTCATGCTGAGCGAGAACCTGGCGAGCAAGGCGGGTCCATGTTCGTCCAAGACTTCAAGATCGTCGACAGGCCCTACGAGGAGGTGGCCTCCCGCCTGGTCGCCGGCGCGGCGGCGGCGCTCGGCGAGGCGCTCCGCGCGACGCGTCGCGACGCCGAGAGCCTGAAGGCGAGGATCGGCCACGCCGGATGGCCGCCGGTCGTCGCCGGCGACGTCGAGCTGCGCCCCGGGCCCGTCCGCGACCAGGGCGACGGGACGCTCGTCGCGTTCGGCTGGGAGTCGGCCAGGGAGGCGTCGTTGCTCCCGCGGCTCGACGCCGACCTCGAGGTCGCGCCGTTCGGCGCCCACCAGACCGCCCTCGCGCTGCGCGGGCGCTACGAGCCTCTCGGCGGCGTCCTCAGCCAAGCCGTCGATCGGGTGCTCTTGCACCGGCTCGCCGAGTCGACGGTGCGGGTGTTCCTCGACGAGGTGTGCTCGGCGCTCACCAGAGAGCGGCTCGCCGGCCCCGCCGCCGCCCGGCACGGCTGAGCTCCGGCACCCCTGAGCTCCGGCGCGATCGGGGCACACCACAGCATCTGGCGCGGCACGGCTCACGGAGGGCGCGTCCGGCCCGCGCGGCACGATCCCCGTCAGCCGTCCTCGGGCGCCAGCGTCTGGAGGAGGAGCTCGGCCAGGCTCGTCCCCGCCGGCCCGCCGAGGTGCCGGGACTGGGTCGCGCAGCTGAAGCCGTCGAGGACGATCGCCGCGCTCTCGGGCGCGGACGAGAGCGCCGGGAGCCAGCGGTCCCTGCCGATCGCCCGGGACAGCGCGTCGTGGTCTTTGGTGAAGCCGAACGACCCCGCGAGCCCGCAGCAGCCGGCGTCGAGCACCTCGACGCCGCATCCCGCACGCTCGAGCACGCGCCGCTCGGCGTCGACGCCGCCGACCGCCCGCTGGTGGCAGTGGGGATGCACGACCGCCCGCTCGACGGCGAGCGGGCGCGCCGGCCGCCATCCGATCGCGTCGAGGTGCTCCGCAAGGCTGCGGGCGAGGCCCGCGCAGCGTGCCGCCCGGGGATCGTCCCCGGCGAGGCCGGGCAGCTCGTCGCGGAAGGTCGCGAGGCAGCTCGGCTCCAGGACGACGATGGGCGTACCCGCGGCGATGAAGGGGTCGAGGACGTCGAGCAGGCGACCGAGCGCCCGGCGGGCGAAGCGGAGCATCCCGGCGTCGTACAGCGGCCGCCCGCAGCATGCCCACTGCCGCGGCACGGCGACGGACTCACCGGCGCCGTCCAGGACCCGCAGCGCCGCCTCGGCGCGACTCGGCCAGTAGAGGTCCGAGAAGGTGTCCGGCCAGAGCACGGCGGTCGTACCGGCTGCCCTGACCGCGCCCGCGCCGCCCGGCCCTCCTGCCGAGGCTCCGGTCGTCGCTCGCGCCGAGGCGGCTGTCGCCGGGCGCCGGCGGCGGAAGGTCCTCGGGCTGAGCCGAGGTGCCGGGCGGTCCGGCGTCACCCCGGCGAGACGCCTCGCGAGCCGGCCCAGGCCGTGCTCGCCGAGCACGGCGTTGACGGCGCCGGGCACGAGGCTCGCAGGTCTCGACCACCAGGGCAGCAGGCCGAGGGCGTAGGCGGCGGCGGGGCGTGGCCGGCCCGAGTAGTAATGCGAGAGGAACTCGGCCTTGTACGTCGCCATGTCGACGTGCGTCGGGCAGTCGGTGACGCATCCTTTGCAGGAAAGGCAGAGATCGAGCGCCTCGAGCACCTCGCGGTTGCGCCAGCTCCGCTCGGTGACTTCGCCCTGGAACATCTCCGCGAGAAGTTTCGCTCGCCCCCGCGTCGAGTGGACCTCCTCCCGGGTCACGCGGTAGGAGGGGCACATCACCCCGGTCTCGTCCCGGCGGCAGCGGCCGACGCCGACGCAGCGCTCAGCCGCCTCCTGCAGGCTGCCCCCGTCGTCGGCGAGGGAGAATCGCGTCCGCCCGAGCGACACCGCGCGGTGGTCAGGACCGTGGCGGAGGTCGGCGTCGAGGGGCCGGGCGTCGACGACCTTCCCCGGGTTCATCGCCCCGTCGGGGTCCCAGATCGCCTTCATCTCCCGGAAGGCGTCGACGAGCTCGGAGCCGAACATCTTCTCGAGCAGCTCGCCGCGGGCCTGCCCGTCGCCGTGCTCGCCCGACAGCGAGCCGCCGAGGCCGACGCACAGCTCCGCCGCCTTCTCGACGAAGGAGCGGAACGTCCGCAGGCCCGTCTCGGTGTGGAAGTCGAAGTTGTTGCGCGTGTGCACGCAGCCCTGGCCGAAGTGCCCGTACCAGGCGCCGGAGTAGCCGTGCGTCGCCCAGAGGTCCCGGACCCCCCGCAGGTACTCCCCGAGCCGCTCGGGCGCGACGGCGGCGTCCTCCCATCCCTCGTGGTTCGGCGGGCGCCCCGGCGGCTTCGCCGTCGCGCCGAGACCGGACTCCCGGATGCGCCAGATGGCTGCCTGGCCCGCCGGGTCGGCGAAGGTGGCGACGCTCGCCCCTCCGGGCGGCGCAGCGGCGAGCGCGGCGGCGCGGTCGTCGGCCTCGCCGGGATCGTCCGAGCCCACCTCGGCGAGGAGCCAACCCCCGCCAGGCGGCAGCAGCGGCAGGTCGGCGAGGTTGAGGCGGGCCGCAGTCATGTCGCGGACGAGCACGTCGTCGAAGCCCTCGAGGCCGAGCAGGCCGAAGGAGAGCACCTCGGGCACGTGGTCCGCCGCCTGGTAGACGTCCTCGAAGCCGAGCACGACGAGCCGGCGATGGCGCGGGCTCGTGACGAGCGACAGCGTCGCCCGCGTGACGAGGGCGCAGGTCGACTCCGTCCCGACGAGCGAGCGGGCGAGGTGGACGCCGCGCTCGGGAAGGAGCTCGTCGAGGTTGAAGCCCGAGACCCGCCGGGCGATCGGCGGGAACCGACGGCGGACGAGCTCGGCCGAGCGCCCGGCGAGGTCGAGCAGCGCAGCGACGATCCGGCCCTCCTCGCTGCTGGCGGCGACGGCGCTCGCCGCAGCCTCCCCCTCGAGGGAGCCCACCTCGAGGACGGCGCCGCGGTAGGTCGCGACGCGGAGGTGCGCGACGTTGTCCACCGTCTTGCCCGCGTACAGCGCGTGGGTGCCGCAGGAGTTGTTGCCGATCATCCCGCCGATCGTGCACCAGGCATGCGTCGCCGGGTCGGGACCGAAGGTCAGCCCGTGCACCGCGGCAGCACGGCGGAGGTCGTCGAGGACGACGCCGGGCTCGACGACGGCGCGGCGCTCGTCGGGATCGAGGGAGACGATCCGCCGCATGTGGCGGCTCGTGTCGAGGACGACGGCGACGTTGCAGGCCTGGCCGGCGAGGCTCGTCCCCGCTCCCCTCGCTACGACGGGGACGCCGGCGTCGCGGCAGGCGCCGAGCGCGGCGAGCACGTCCTCCTCGTCGCGGGGGCAGACGACGCCGATCGGGACGTGGCGGTAGTTGGAGGAGTCGGTCGCGTAGGCGGCGCGGCGCGCCCCGTCGAACCACACGTCACCGCTGAGGCGCCGCGCGAGCTCGGCGCGAAGCCGCTCGCGGGCGCGCTCGTCGGGACTGGAAAGGTGCGGATCGCTCACCCCGTCAGTCTGGCTCAGCACGGCGCCGGCACGCCCGATCGCCGGCCGCCAGGCACCCGCCGGCCGCCGCATCCCGGCCGCCGCATCCCGGTCGCCGCCCTCCGGCGGCCGGAGAGGCGGGCCGGCCCCAACGCGCTTTCACGCCGCGCCGGCACCCGGTAGCCTCGACTCCCCAGCGCGATGAACCGAGCCTCGACGATCCTCTTCGACCTCGACGGGACCCTCGCCGACGGTGGCCGCGGCATCCTCGACTCGCTCGCGCACGCCCTGAGCGTCGCCGGGGTGCCGGTGCCGCCGGAGGCGACGCTGCGCAGCTTCGTCGGACCGCCCTTCTCCGTGACCTTCGGCGAGCGCCTCGGCCTCGACTCCGAGACGGCGGCGCGAGCGGTCGCCGCCTACCGGGACCGCTACGTCGCCGGCGGCGCGATGCTCGAGGCGACGCCGTTCCCCGGGATCCCCGAGCTGCTCCGCTCGCTCGCGGACGCCGGGCGACGGCTCGCCGTGGCGACCTCGAAGCCGGAGCCGCTGGCGCGCCGGCTCGTCCAGCACCTCGGCATTGCGCCGTACTTCGCCGACGTCGTCGGCGCCGACGAGGACCGCCGGCTGACCGCCAAGGCGGCGGTGATCGCCGAGACGGCTCGGCGCCTCGGCCTCGACGGCGACCGGGCGGTCATGGTCGGGGACCGGGAGGACGACGTCATCGGCGCGCAGAAGCACGGGATGGGCTGCGTCGGGGTGCTCTGGGGCTACGGCACGCGCGCGGAGCTCGAGGCGGCGGGCGCCGACGCGCTCGTCGCCTCGGCGGCCGAGCTCGGTCAGCTGCTGCTCGACGGCTTCGACGGTCGGGACGGGCACCGGTAGGCTGAGCCGGTTGGCCTCGGCCGGTCGGGCGTGCCGACCTTGCCGCGCGGCCGGGCGGATCAGCCCGCCGAGGTCGCCGGGCTCGGATCGAGGGCGCGCGAGGAAGGAGGCGACCGCATGCCTGACGGCATGGGAATGGGGCGGGTCGCCTTCACCCTGCACAACGCGCTGACGCACTGGGTCTGGAGCGTCTTCCCGCTCGCGATCCTCGCCCTGCTCCTCGCCATCGCCGGCTGGTACCTGAGCGCCGACTGGGCGCTCGCGGCACGCGGGCGCCGCTGGCCGGCGCGCAGGACGGCGTCGTTCCTCGGCGGCCTCCTGGCCGTCGAGCTCGCGATCCAGTCACCGATCGCGGCGCTCACCGGCACGTACTTCCAGGCGCACATCGTCCAGCACCTGCTGCTCATGACGATCGCGCCGCCGCTCCTCGCGCTCGGCGCTCCCTCGACGCTGCTGCTGCAGACGGCGAGCCGCCGCACCAAGGAGCGCTGGATCGCCACGCTCCGCTCGAAGCCCTTCCTCGCGCTGAGCAACCCCGTGACCGCCTGGTTCCTCTACTTCGGCGGCATGATCGCGTTCTTCCTGACCTCGCTCATCAACGTGGCGATGCACCACATGACGCTGATGGACGTCGCCAACCTCGTCTTCCTGTTCGGCGGGACGCTCTACTGGTGGCCGATGATCGGCGTCGACCCGATTATGCACGGGCGGATGGGCCACGGGGCGAGGCTGCTCAACATCCTGCTCGGGTCGGGCATCGAGGCCTTCCTCGGCGTCGCGATGCTCTCCTACCGGCACCCGATCGCCTCGATGTACACCGTGGCGAGCACCCGTACGGGCGGGGCGCTCCTCTGGGCGTCGACGGAGCTCGTGACGATCGGCGTCTTCATCCCGATCTTCCTCCAATGGGCGCGCTCGGAGGACCGGGTTGCGGCCCGCGCCGACCGGATCGCCGACCGCTTCGCCTCCGCCGGGCAGCCGGCCGCCGCGCGGGAGCCCTTCCCGGGGGCCGGCGCCGGGCCGGGAGCTCTCGCCGCCGGCGCCGGAGATGCCGCCGGCGTCGACGCCCCTTCGGAGCTCCCTCCGGTCGAGGTGCCGGGCGACCTCGGGCTCTCTGCCTGGGAGCTCGCATGGCTGGCCAAGACGGGAGCCGTGCCTGTTCCGGGCAGGCTCTCGGCCGGGATCGGTCTTCCGCCCGGCGCCAACGCGCCCGAGCGCCGCTGAGCTGACCCGCCGACCCCGCCGGGGGCGAAGCGCCGCCCGCGTCACCCAAGCGGGTCGTCGGGCACGGCCTGAGCGGTTACCGTGGACGCGGGCAGTGGAAGGGAGGCCAGATGAAGAAGGTCCTTGCTGCCGCAGCGGCGCTCGCCGTGGCCGGCGGTGCCGCCGCCGCGGTCATCCGCTACAGGAGCGCGTCGCACCGAACGAGCGCGTAGCCTCCGCCGCGCCCGCGCCCTGCGGGCGTCCCGAGGGGGCGAGGAGGTGCGGTGTCCAGAGACGAGCGGTGGAGCGCCCTCCTCGGCCTGCTCGCCGAGGATGGGCGCCTCACCGTCGAGGATGCCTCCGAACGCCTGAGGGTCTCCGCGGCGACCATCCGTCGTGACCTCGACGAGCTCGCGCGCCAGCGGATGGTCTCGCGCACTCGCGGCGGCGCTGTCCTCGCGGCCGTCGCGTACGAGCTCCCGCTGCGCTACAAGCGGGCGCGCCACGCCCCGGAGAAGCAGCGAATCGGCGCCGCCGCGGCGGCGATGGTGCCGCCGGGCGCCATCGTCGGGCTGAACGGAGGGACGACGGCGACCGAGGTGGCGAGGGCGATCGCCGCGCGCCCCGAGCTGGCCGGCGGGCGCGAGGGTCCGCCGGCCACGGTCGTCACCAACGCGCTGAACATCGCGAACGAGCTCGCGGTGCGCCCCCAGGTCAAGCTCGTCGTGACCGGCGGCGTCGTCCGCCCCCAGTCCTACGAGCTGATCGGGCCCTTCACGCGACTCGTGCTCGAGGAGGTCACGCTCGACCTTGCGATCCTCGGGGTCGACGGGCTCGACGCCGAGGCAGGCGCCACCGCGCACCACGAGGGCGAGGCGGCGGCGAGCCGGCTCATGGCCCAGCGGGCACGGCGTGTCGTCGTCGCCGCCGACGCCTCCAAGCTGGGCAAGGTCGCCTTTGCCCGGATCTGCGCGGCCGAGCGCGTCGCGGCGCTCGTGACCGACGAGGACGCCGACGAGGCGGCCCTCGAGCCCTTGCGGGAGCGTGGGATCTCGGTCGTGACGGCGTGAGAGGGCGGCGCCTGCGGCCCGCGCGCGCCGGGCCGACGCTGCAGGCAGCGCTCGCCGGCCTCGGTTGGCTCGTCGTCGGGGTGCTCGGCGGCGGCGCCGTGGCGCGCGCCGTCGACTGGGACGGCACCCTCCTCTTCGTCGCGATCGACGTGACGAACGGGCTCTTCTACCTCCCGGCCTGGCTGGTGCTCCTCGGCGCCGCCGCCGGCCGGCGGCTCGCCCTCGGCCTTGCCGCCCTCGCTGTCGTCGCGGCGCAGCTCGCCTTCGCCGCGCCGGAGCTGCTGGCTGCGCGCGCCCTGCCGTCGTGGGCCGCCCACGCCGGGACGATCCGCCTCCTCGACGCCAACGTCGGCGCCGACAAGGGCAACACCGACATGGCCGGCTACGAACGCCAGATCGCCGCGCTCCGGCCCGACCTCGTGACCCTCGAGGAGGCGAGCCCCGGCGACGTCGCCCAGCTCGACCGCTCGCCGGCGCTGCGCCGGCTCACCCACCGGTTCGAGGTCCAAGGTGCGGCTCCGTGGGGCTTCGCGATCGCGAGCCGGTACCCCTTCCACGTCGCCGGGATCCTCTGGGCGGGCGGCAATCCCTTCCTCGTCGCAGCGAGCGTCCGCACTCCCGGGGGGCCGGTGCGTCTCTGGGTCGTCCACACCGACGCGCCGGTCGTCTCGATGTCGCTGTGGAGGTCGGACCTCCGGCGCATCGCGGAACGCGCGCAGAGGCGCGGCACGGGCCGCCTGCTGATCGCGGGCGACTTCAACGCCAGCTGGGGCAACAAGGGGTTTCGCGAGGTCGTCGATTCCGACCTCGCCGACGCCGCGGCGGCAAGGGGAAGGCCGTTCGACATGACCTGGCCGCAAGGCGAGTGGTTCCCGCCGCTCGTCCGCATCGACCACGTGCTCGCCGGCAGGGGCGTCGCCGTGACCTCGATCTCCGCCGGCGAGGGCCCCGGCAGCGACCACCACGACCTCGTTGCCTCGGTCGCCCTCCTGCCGGGCGGCGGGCGCTCCGGCTAGCCCGTCGACGAGCCCCGACGGGCGGCGCAGGACTCGAGGATCAGCAGCATCACGAGGGCGGTCCAACCCGTCTGGTGCGACGCGCCGAGCCCCCGCCCGTCGTCGCCGTGGAAGTACTCGTTGAAGGTGACGAGGTCGTGCCATCGGGCGTCGCGCTGGAAGAGCTCGCACGACCCGAAGACGGGCCGCCGCCCTGCAGGATCCTCGAGAAACAAGCCGACGAGCCGGCGCCGCAGCTCCTCGGCGACCGCGCCCAGGCCCACGTGGCGGCCCGAGCCGGTCGGGAGCTCGACGGTGAAGCCGGGCCCGAGGCAGCGCTCGTAGCGGCGGAGCACCTCGACGGCGAGGTAGTTGAGGGGAAACCAGACCGGGCCGCGCCAGTTCGAGTTGCCGCCGAACATCCCCGTCGTCGACTCGCCGGGCTCGTAGTCGAGGCGTGCGACGACCCCACCCCCGAGATCGAGCTCGAGCGGGTGGTCGCGATGCCAGGCGGAGAGCGAGCGCAGCCCGTGCGGCGAGAGGAACTCGCCCTCGTCGAGCATCCGCGCAAGGACGCGTCGCAGCCGGCCGGGCCCGACGACCGACAAGAGCCGCCCGGATCCGGGCACGTCGCCGACGGGCTCCGCGACGGAGGCGGCGACCTCAGGCTTGTTCGCGACGAACCAGCCGACCCGCCGCGTGAAGTCCGGCAGCCGCTCTGACGTCGCGTCCTCCAGCACCGCCGCCGCGAACAACGGGACGAGCCCGACCATCGAGCGCGCCTTCAGGGGCAGCGTCGCCCCGCCGGCGAGGTGGAGCGCGTCGTAGTAGAAGCCGTCCTCCTCGTCCCAGAGCCCCTGCGCGTCGACGGCGCTCGCGATGTAGGCGAAGTGCTCGAAGAACTTCGTGGCGATGTCCTCGTAGGCGTCGTCGTGCAGCGCGAGCAGCTGCGCGATCTCGAGCATGTTCAGGCAGTACATCGCCATCCAGGCGGTGCCGTCCGACTGCTCGAGGTGCCCGTCGACCGGCAGGGCAGCCGACCGGTCGAACGGCCCGATGTTGTCGAGGCCGAGGAACCCGCCCTGGAACACGTTGTTCCCCTCGGCGTCCTCGCGGTTCACCCACCAGGTGAAGTTGAGGAGCAGCTTGTGGAACACGCGCTCCAGGAACTCGTAGTCGTCGCCGCCGTCCGCCTCGAACACCCGGAGCGCCGCCCAGGCGTGCACCGGCGGGTTGACATCCCCGAAGCTCCACTCGTACGCCGGCAGCTGCCCGTTCGGGTGCATGTACCACTCCCGGCACAACAGCCGGAGCTGGTGCTTGGCGAGCTCGGGGTCGAGGTACGCCAGCGCGACGCAGTGGAAGGCGAGGTCCCAGGCGGCGAACCACGGGTACTCCCACTTGTCCGGCATGGAGAGGACGTCGTGGCAGTCGAGGTGTCGCCAGCCGGCGTTGCGCCCGGCGCGGCGCGAGGACGGCGGCGCGGGCTCGCCCGGATCGCCGTCGAGCCAGCGCGCGACGTCGTAGTGGTAGAATTGCTTGCTCCAAAGAAGCCCTGCCGCGGCGCGCCGCAGGACCATCGCCTCATCCGCCGTCGCCTCGGGCGGGACGAGGCGCGCGAAGTAGGCATCCGCTTCGCCGGCGCGCCGGCCCATCACCGCAGCGTGCCCTGCGGCGAGGTCGGCGGCACGGGGATCGGGGTGGTCCCGCAGCCGGAGCTGGAGCTCGACGACCTCGCCGGGTGCCACGTCGAGCTCGTACCAGGCGGCCGCCTTCGTGCCGGTCCGCCCGGGATTGACCGTCGCCGCGCCGTGAACGACGTGGTCGGCGATGCCGTCCTTCGGGTACGGC
>JAKAOD010000043.1 GCA_021823365.1 Actinomycetes bacterium
CGACGACCCGGCGCGCCCGGTCGAGCTGCTCCTCGCCGAGGTGCGGCATCAGCGGTCCACCTCCCCGAGCACCGGATCGACCGAGGACAGGATGGCGATCGCGTCGGCGACGAGGCCCCCTCGAAGCAGCGCCGGGACGCTCTGGAGGTTCACGAAGCTCGGCGCCCGCCAGTGCATCCGGTACGGCTTGTTCGAGCCGTCGGAGACGAGGTAGCAGCCGACCTCGCCGCGCGGCGACTCCGTGGCGACGTAGACCTCCCCCGCGGGCGGCTCGAAGCCACGGGTGTGCAGCTTGAAGTGGTGGATGAGCGCTTCCATCGACTCGTCGATGCGCGCCCGGGGCGGCGGCGTCACCTTCTTGTCCTGCACGCGGTAGTCGCCGGAGGGCATCTTCTCTGCGACCTGGCGGACGATGCGGATCGACTCGCGGATCTCGTTCAACCGCACCGCGTACCGGTCGAACGTGTCGCCCACCGTGCCGACGACGACGTCGAAATCGACCTCGTCGTAGGCGAGGTAGGGCATCGACCGGCGAAGGTCCCAGGCCACCCCCGCGGCCCGGAGGATCGGTCCGGTCGCCGACATCGCGATCGCGAGCTCGGCGCTGATCACCCCGACGCCTTCGGTGCGCTCGCGGAAGATCGGCTGGCCGGTGAGCAGCTCGTCGTAGTCGCCGACGCGCGCCTCGATCGTGTCGCAGAGCGCCGCGACGTCGTCCTCCCAGCCGTCGGGAAGGTCGGCGGCGACCCCGCCGGGCCGGATGTAGTTGTGGTTCATCCGGAGCCCGGTCACCTTCTCGAAGAAGGAGAGCAGGAGCTCGCGCTCCCGGAAGCCGAAGATCATCATCGTCGTCGACGCGAGGTCCATGCCGTTCGTCGCCGCCCACATCACGTGCGACGAGATGCGCTGGAGCTCGGCCATGAGCATGCGGACCCACGTCGCCCGCGGCGGGATGGCGACGTCGAGCAGCTTCTCCACCGCGAGGCTGAAGGTGAGCTCGTTGTTGAGCGGCGAGAGGTAGTCCATGCGGGTGACGTTCGTCGCGCCTTGGACGTAGGTGAGCTCCTCTGCCGTCTTCTCCATCCCGGTGTGGAGGTAGCCGATCACCGGCTTGGAGCGCAGCACGGTCTCACCCTCGAGCTCGAGCATCATGCGGAGCACCCCGTGGGTCGAGGGGTGCTGCGGGCCGAGGTTGATGATCATCGTCTCGCCCTCGCCGAAGCGCACGTTGTCGCGGTCGGGGTCGAGCGGCGGCTCGACGGCGGCGTCCTCGGGGAGGCGGAGCACCGCGCCCTGCTCGATCAGCAGCTCGATCTCCTCGGTCGACTCCGTGGGCGCGAGCTCCTGGGAGCCCTCGCTCGTCCCGGCTTCCAGGCGCGCCTCGACGTCCTCCTCCGAGAGGTCCGCCGAGAGGTCCTCGCCGAGGTCCGACTCGGCCGGCGCGCCGTGCGCACCGGGCCCCTGGGACCGGCGGCCGCCCGGGTCGTGGATCAGCTGGTCCGTCATCTCGGGCCCGGCGCCTCTTTGAACTGGACGGGGACGCGGCCGACCCCGTAGTCCTTGCGCAGGGGATGGCCCTCCCAGTCCTGGGGCATCAGGATGCGCGTCATGTCCGGGTGTCCCTCGAAGCGGATCCCGAACAGGTCGTAGGCCTCGCGCTCCATGCTCTCCGAGCCGGGGTAGAGCCGGAACAGCGTCGGGACCACCGGGTCGGACTCGGGGACCTGGACGCGCAGGCGGATGTAGCGGCACCGCTCGTGGCTGAGGAGCACGGTGACCACCTCGAAGCGCTCGGCCGGCACGCCGGCGGGAAGCGCCCGCCCCATGTGGCGGAGGTAGTCGACGCCGCAGAGGTCCGTGCAGGTCGGGAACCCCTCGCGCTTGAGGGCCGCGGCCACCGGCGCGTAGCGGTCGCGGGAGGGGAAGAGGACCTCCTCGCCGCGGAACCACGCCGCGGGCACGCCCTCCAGGCCGGTGACCGACGCCGAGATCGGCTCGACCCCTGCGGGAGGTGCGCCGACCAGCATCAGCGCGGTGTCCCGACTCGGACCGGCCGCGGCAGCGGCTGGGTCCAGCCGGGCACCTCGACCGCGAGGTCGACGCCCGCACCCGCGCTCGACGCGGACCGGCGCTTCGTGATCTCGCCGGTCCTCACCTTCTCGTGCAGCGTCAGGATCGCGTGGATGAGCGTCTGCGGGCTCGGGGGGCAGCCCGGGGCGTAGACGTCGACCGGGACGATCTCATCGACACCCTGGACGATTGCGTAGTTGTTGAACATCCCGCCCGAGGACGCGCACACCCCCATGGAGATGACCCACTTCGGCTCGACCATCTGGTCGTAGACCTGGCGGAGCACGGGCGCCATCTTCTGGGAGACGCGGCCGGCGACGATCATGAGGTCGGCTTGCCGGGGGGAGGGCCGGAACACCTCCATGCCGAAGCGCGCGAGGTCGAAGTCGGCGGCGCCCGCGGCCATCATCTCGATCGCGCAGCACGCCAGGCCGAAGGTCGCGGGCCACATCGAATGCGCTCGGCACCACTTGACGAAGTCCTCGAGCTTGCCCGTGAGGAAGTTGTGGCTCAGCGACTCGAGCCCGCCCCAGGTCGCCATCGGTCCCCTAGGCGGCGCGGCCGGAGCCTTCGTCGCCCGCCGCGGCTGAGCCGACGCGCCGGACGGTCGAGGCCGTCGTGCGCTCGAAGCGCCCCGCGAGAGGGCGGACGCGCTTCACGGGGCCCCAGTCGAGCGACCCGGTCGAGAGGAGGTAGAGGAGCGAGAAGAAGACGGCGCCGGCGAAGACGATGATCTCGACGAGGCCGAAGCGGCCGAGCTGGTGGTAGACGACCGCCCAGGGGAAGAGGAAGACGATCTCGATGTCGAAGATCACGTAGATCATCGCGACGACGTAGAAGCGGACGGGGAACCGCTGCGCAGGCTCGTACGTCGGGACGATGCCGCACTCGTACGGCGCCGCCTTCGCCGCCGTCGGGCGGCGGGGTGCAAGAAGGCGCGAGGCGAGCACCGACAGGCCCGCGAAGGCGAGGGCCAGCACGAACAAGACGAAGATCGGGAGGTAGCTGTCGAGGCTGCCCATGGCTCAGCTCGGTTCTACCACGGCGCGGCGCCCGCAGGCACATCCGCCGCTGCCAGTAGTCTCGGGTCGTGCCCGGCGACGTCGCCTCCGCGCATGCGCCGCCGGCGCCCGGCGAGGCGCGCTGCGACGTGCTCGTCGTCGGGGCCGGGCCTGCAGGGGCCTCGGCCGCCTACTGGCTCGCGGCGTCCGGCCACGACGTCCTCGTCCTCGAGAAGAAGCACTTCCCGCGGCCGAAGACCTGCGGCGACGGGCTCACGCCCCGAGCGGTCCGCCAGCTCGAGGACATGGGGCTCGCGGCCGAGATCGGCCGCTACCACCGCTGCGAGGGGCTGAGGGCGCTCGCCTTCGGGCGCGAGCTCGTCCTCAGCTGGCCGAGCCACCCCGACTTCCCCGGACACGGCTACGTCGTCACCCGCGCCGAGCTCGACGCGCTCGTCGCGGGACGCGCCGAGAAGGCAGGGGCGAGGATCTGGCAGGGTGCAGAGGCGATCGCGCCGCGCCTCGGCGGGGGCGGCGGCCCGGCGCCGGCGGCCGTGGCCGGCCCGGCCGGTGGGGCCGTCGTGCGCGACACGGCAAGCGGACGGCTTTTCGAAGTCCGGGCGCGCCATGTCGTCGTCGCCGACGGGGCGCTCTCGCGCTTCGGGCGAGCGCTCGGCACGCGCCGGGACCGCGCGAGGCCCCTCGGGTTGGCCCTTCGCGGCTACTTCCGCTCGCCCCGGCACGCCGAGTCCCTGATCGAGTCGCATCTCGACATCCGCGACCGGCACGGCGGCGTCGTCCCCGGCTACGGCTGGGTGTTCCCCCTCGGCGACGGGCGCGTCAACGTCGGCGTCGGGCTGCTGTCGACCTCGGACCGCTGGCGCGGCGCCAACACGACGCGCATCATGGACGCGTTCCTCGAGCAGGCGCCGGCATCGTGGTGCCTGACGCCGGAGTCCTCGCTCGGCCCGCCGACCGGCGGCAGGCTGCCCATGGGGCTCTCGGTGGGCCCGCACGCCGGGCCGGACTACCTCCTCGCCGGCGACGCCGGGGGCTCGATCAACCCGTTCAACGGGGAGGGGATCGCCTACGGCTACGAGACCGGCCGCCTCGCCGCCGAGGTGGTCGACGAGGCCCTTCGCTCGGGCAGGCCCGAGGCGCTCGCAGCGTACGAGACGCGGCTCGAGGCCGCCTACGGCGCCTACTACGGCGTGGGGAGCGCCTTCTCGAGGCTGCTCGGTCGCGACGGGGTGATGCGGCTCCTCGTCGGCGCCGGCATGCGCTCGGCGACGGTGATGTCCTGGGTGCTGAGGATCATGTCGAACCTGCTCCGCGACGGCGAGCTGGGCCCTCCGGAGGCCGCCTACCGCGCCGCCGCGCTGGCGAGCTCCCTCGCGACCTCCCGGGCGGCCTCGACGGTCCGCGCCACCTCGCCCTCGCCGTGGGCGAGCGAGGTGAACACGACCTCGTAGGGACTCGGGGCGAAGGCGATCTCGCGCCTCGCCATCGCCGCGAAGAAGCGAGCGTAGCGATCGCCCTCCGCCGCCCGGCGGGCGCCGTCGAAGTCGCGCACGGGCGAGGTCGAGAAGCTGATCCCGAGCAGCGTGCCGACGACCGGCACCTGGGCGGCGACGCCCGCCGAGGCGAAGGCGTCCTCGAGCCCTCTGGCGAGCTCGCCCACCCGGGACTCGATCGTCGCGTAGACCTCGGGGGTCAAGAGCTCGAGCGCGGCGATCCCCGCCGCCGTCGCAAGCGGGTTCCCCGAGAGCGTCCCCGCCTGGTACACCGGTCCGGTCGGCGCGAGCAGCTCCATGAGCTCCCGGCGCCCGCCGACGGCGGCGAGCGGCAGCCCGCCGCCGAGCACCTTGCCGAGGCAGCACAGGTCCGGGCGGATGGACCATCGCCCGCTCGCGCCGGCTCGCCCGAGCCGGAAGCCGGTGACGACCTCGTCGAAGACCAAGAGCGCGCCGGCGGCGTCGCACGCCTCGCGCAGGCCCTCGAGGAAGCCGGGGAGGGGCTCGACGAGCCCCATGTTCGCCGCCACGGGCTCGACGATCACGCAGGCCACGCGCTCGTCGAGCTCCGGGACGACGTTGTACGGCGCGACGAGCGTCCCCTCCACCGCGGCGCCGGGGACGCCGGCCGAGCCGGAGAGCCCGAGGGTCGCCACGCCGCTGCCACCGGCGGCGAGGAGAGCGTCGACATGGCCGTGATAGCAGCCGGCGAACTTCACCACCCGGTCACGTCCGGTCGCCCCCCGGGCGAGCCGGATCGCCGTCATCGCGGCCTCGGTCCCGGAGGAGACGAAGCGCACCATCTCGCAGCCGGGCACGGCCTCGACCACGCGCGTCGCCAGCTCCACCTCGCCCTCTGTCGGCGCGCCGAACGTGGTGCCGGCGAGGGCGGCGGCGCGGACGGCCGCGACGAGCGCCGGGTGGGCGTGGCCGAGGATGGACGCGCCCCACGACTGGACGTAGTCGAGCAGCCGTCTCCCGTCGGCGTCGACGACGTAGGCGCCCTCGGCGAGTGAGACGAACCACGGCGTCCCGCCCACGGCGCCGAATGCCCGCACGGGCGAGTCCACCCCGCCCGGGATGACCGAGCACGCCCGCTCGAACAGGGCGCGGCTCAGCGGGCCGGCGGTCCCCCCGCCGCCTGCCGGCTCAGCCACGGTCGCGGCGGAGCAGCTCGGCGACCTCGGCGGCGAAGTAGGTGAGGACGAGGTCCGCGCCGGCCCGGCGGATGGCGCCGAGCGTCTCGAGCACGACCGGTCGGCGCTCGATCCAGCCGCGCTCGGCGGCGGCGGCGATCATCGCGTACTCCCCGCTCACCTGGTAGGCGGCGACGGGGAGCTCGAAGGTGGCCCGCGCCGCCGCGATCACGTCGAGGGAGGTGAGCGCCGGCTTGACCATCACGAGGTCGGCACCCTCCTCGACGTCCAGGCGCAGCTCGGCGAGCGCCTCACGCCGGTTCGCCGGGTCCTGCTGGTAGCCCCGGCGGTCGCCACCGCCGGCGATGCGCACGTCGACCGCGTCGCGGAAGGGACCGTAGAGCGAGGAGGCGTACTTCGCGGCGTAGGCGAGGATGCCGACGCCCTGATGGCCCGACCCGTCGAGGGCGGACCGGATCGCCGCGACCTGACCGTCCATCATCCCGCTCGGCGCGACGAGGTCGGCGCCCGCCTCCGCCTGGGCCACGGCGACCTCGGCGTAGCGCTCGAGCGTGGCGTCGTTGTCCACGAGGCCGTCGCGGCCGACGATCCCGCAGTGGCCGTGGTCGGTGTACTCGTCGAGGCACAGGTCCGGGATGAGGACGAGCTCCTCGCCGACAGCCTGGCGCAGCTCCCGCAGCGCGAGCTGCACGACGCCGGAGGGGTCCGACGCGCCCGAGCCCACGGCGTCCTTCCGGGCGGGCACCCCGAAGAGCACGATGGCCGGCACGCCGAGCACGACCAGTCGCTTCGCCTCGGCGACGAGCGAGGCGCGGCTGTGCTGCACGACGCCGGGGAGCGAGGGGACCGGGACCGGCAGCTCGATGCCCTCGCGCACGAACAGCGGAGCGACGAGATCGTCGACGGCGAGACGCGTCTCGGCGACCATCCTCCGGAACGCGGGCGTCCGCCGGAGCCTGCGCATGCGTCGCGCCGGGAAGCCCACGGCGGCCGAGCCTACGGCCTCCGACGGGCGGCAGCGATGCCGGCGAGCGCCGCGACGAGGCCTGCGGCGGTGTGCTCGGACGCCTCGGCGTCGACGCGGATGCCGGACCGGCGCGCCGCCGCCGTCGTCACCGGGCCGATCGTGACGACCACGCCCGGGACGGGCTGGCCGCCTGCCAGCTCGAGGTAGCCGGCGAGCGTCGAGGGCGAGGTGAAGGTCACCGCGTCGGCGTCCCGGGCACCATCCCACGCGCCCGCGACAAGCTCGGCCGTGCGGGTGGCGTAGGCCTCGACGACCTCGACCTCGTAGCCCAGCGCCGCGAGCCCGGTCGGAACGACGTCTCGCGCCTCGGCGGCTCGGGCGAGCAGGACGCGCCCGTTCCCGCGCGCCGCCGGCCCGAGCGCGGCGAAGGCGCCGACGAGCGCCTCCCCGACGAAACGCTCCGGCACGAGGTCGGCGACGACGCCGTGCCTCCGCAGCGTCTCGGCCGTCGCCGGGCCGATCGCAGCGACCTTCGCCGAGCCGACGGCGCGCGCGTCTCGGAGCTCGCGAAACAGCCGCTCGACACCGTTCGCCGAGGTGAGCACGAGCCAGTCGAAAGTCCCGAGCCTTCCCGCCGCCTCCCGCAGCGCCGCGCCGCCGTCCGGGGGCGCAACGACCTCGACGGTCGGGAGCAGAAGCGGCATCGCCCCGGCAGCAGAGAGCAGATCGGCGAGGCCCCCCTCCTGGCCGGCGGGCCGGGTGACGACGACGCGCCACCCGGACAGGGGAAGCTCCTCGCGCGACCAGAGCCCGAGGCGGGCAACCTCGCCGACGACGATCGTGGCGGGGCTTCGGATCTGCATCGTCGCGAGGTCGGACAGCGACGTCCGGCGGGCCCGCTGGGCGGGCAGTGTCCCCGACTCGACGACGAGCACGGGCGTCGCCGGGTCGCGCCCGGCGCCGAGGAGCCGCCCGGCGACCTCGGCGGAGCTGCTCGCGGCCATGAGCAAGACGAGGCTCCAGGGAAGCCGCGCGGCGAGCTCCCAGTCGACGCCGACGCTCGGCGCGCCGGCGTCGTGGGCGGTCAGGACGGTGAACCCCGAGGAGACCCCGCGCATGGTCAGCGGGACGCCCGCGAGCGCCGGCACGGCGAGGGCCGCCGTGACGCCGGGCACCACCTCGTAGTCGACCCCGCCCGCCTCGAGCGCCGCCGCCTCCTCGCCACCGCGTCCGAGGACGTAGGGGTCGCCGCCTTTGAGGCGCACCACGACGCCCGGCCCGCCGCCGAGCTCGACGAGGAGGTCGTTCACCTCCTCCTGCGACACGGCCGAGTCGCCGGCGCGCTTGCCGACGTCGATCAGTCGAGCGGTGCCGGGAACGGCCGCGAGGACGCGGGGATCGACCAGCCGGTCGTGGACGACGACGTCGGCTGCGGCGAGGAGCTCGGCACCGCGGACCGTGAGGAGGCCCGGGTCGCCCGGCCCCGCGCCGACGAGGTAGACGGTCACCCCGCCTCCCCGGCGTCGCGCAGGAGGCGCTCCGCGAGCCGCTCGCCGAGCTCCTCGGGTTCGTCGCCGGTCGCCTCGGCCCGCAGCAGCGTCACGCCGTCCCCGCCGGCCGCCATGCCGTCGAGGACCAGCTGGGCGCCGGCCGCGGCGCGCCCGGCCAAGCGGGCGTGGGCCGCGACCGGCGCGTCGCACCCCCCGCCGAGCCGCGCCAGGAACGCACGCTCGGCGGCGACGCACCGATGCGCAGCGAGGTCGTCGATCCTCGCGAGAAGGCTGCGCAGCGCGGCGTCGTCCTCCCGGCAGCGGAGCGCGATCGCGCCCTGACCGACCTGTGGCAGCATCGTCGAGATCGGGAGCAGCTCCGCCACGCGGTCGCCCAGCCCGAGCCGGCGCAGTGCCGCCACGGCAACGACGATGGCGCCGCCGTCGGGGATCCTCGCGAGGCGCGTCGCGATGTTGCCCCGCAGCTCGACGAAACGCAGGTCCGGGCGCACGGCGGCGAGCTGGGCGCGGCGGCGCGGCGAGCCGGAGGCGACGAGCGCGCCCTCGGCGAGCCGGTCGAGCCGGCGTCCGACCAGGGCGTCGCGCGGGTCGTCACGGATCGGCACGCTCGCCAGCACGAGGCCCTCGGGGGGCGCGCCGGACGGCAGGTCCTTCGCCGAGTGGACCGCGACGTCGGCTCGACCGTCGAGGACCGCGCGCTCGACCTCGGCGACGAAGACGCCCGTCGCTCCGAAGGCGGAGAGCGGGAGGTCGAGCCGGCGATCGCCGGTGGTCTCGACGACGACGAGCTCGGCGCGCCCCCCGTCGAGCAGTGGCCGAAGCAGCTCGGCGACGAGCTCCGCCTGCCGCCTGGCGAGCTCGCTCCCGCGCGTGGCGAGCCTCAGCGGCGCCTTCCCCGAGCGCCGTCCCGTAGGCGCGGGCGCCGCCGGCTGCTCCACCACCCCCACGGGTCCACCGCTTCTAGAGGTCGAACAGGAGCCGCAGCGCCTCGGAGAGCCGCTCACCACGGGCCGATCCGGCGGCGAGCTTCAGCTGCACCGTCGGCTCGTGGAGCAGCTTGGCGACGAGACGGCGGGAGAACGACTCGACCGCCTCCTTGTCGCTCGGGTCCAGCCGGTCGAGACGGCTCGCGATCCGCTCGAGCTCCGTCTGGCGGACCTGCTCGGCGGCGGCTCGCAGGCTCGAGATGACCGGGGCGACCGACCGGCCGACGACCCGGGTCCGGTAGCGCTCCAGCTCCTCCTCGACGATCTCCCGGACGCGCGCGACCTCGCCGCGGCGCGCCTGCATCCCGGCCTCGGCATAGGCGCCGAGCGCGTCGATGTCGAGCAGCGTGACGCCGTCGAGCCCGCCCACCCCCGGGTCGACGTCGCGCGGGACGGCGGCGTCGACGACGAGGAGCGGCCGCCCGCGCCGGGCCGCGAGGACGCGCCTCGCCGCTGCCGCGTCGAGCAGCACCCCGGACGCGGAGGTCGCGGTGAGCAGCACGTCGGCACGACGGAGCTCCGGCTCCAGGGCGCCGAGGCCGGCGGCAGTGCCTCCGAGGTCGGCGGCGAGCCGCTCGGCCCGGGCGCGGCCGCGACCCAGCACGACGACCTCCCGCCAGCCCCTCAGAGCCCCGAGCGCCGCGGCCATCTGCTCGCCCATCTCCCCGGTGCCGACGAGCAGGATCCTCGCCCCGTCCATCCCGCCCCCGAGACGCTCGGCGGCCAGCGCGACGGCGACGTGGGCGAGCGAGGTGACGCCCCGGGCGATTCCCGTCTCGCTCCGGGCGCGCTTGCCCACCTCGACGGCGTGACGGAACAGGCCGCCGAGCACCGGTCCCGCCGCCCGCTCGACTCGGGCCTGCTCACCGGCGTGCCGCACCTGGCGGAGGATCTCGCCCTCGCCCAAGAGCGCCGAGTCCGCGCCGGCGGCGACCTCGAACAGATGCTTCGCCGCGGCGTCGTCGTAGTAGACGGTGAGGTGCTCCTCGAGCGCCGAGACGCCGGCCGGCGAGGTACCGGCGCGTCCGTGGAAGAAGGCATTGATGTCGGCGAGGCCGTCGTGGAACCGGTCGAGGACCGCGTAGACCTCGGTCCGCATGCAGGTCGACAGCACCGCCGCCTCCGAGAGGTGCGGGCTGTCGCACAGGGTCGTGAGCGCCTTCGGCAGCTCGCTGCCGCCGATCGCCAGGCGCTCGAGCAGGTCGAGCGGTGCTTCGCGCTCGTTCAGCCCGACAGCGACCAGCGACACGGCCACGACCTCCTCCCGCCGCCGAAAGGCTACTGCGACGGCCCGGCCGGTCCGTCCGCGGGCGCCTCCGCGCTTGCGTCGCCGGCGAGGTTCGCGAGCCCTTCCCCGGTGCGCGCGAGATGGAACGTGAGCACCTGGAGCTCCGCGGCGAGGTCGACGCTCCGGACGAGGACCCCCTCCGGCGAGGGAACGACGGCCGGCGTGAAGTTCAGGATGGCGCGCACCCCCGCCCCGGCGAGGCGCCGCACGACGTCGCCGGCGGCGCTCGCCGGGGTGGCGACGACGCCGAGCGCCACGTGCTCGCGCGTCACGAGCCCGGGCAGGTCGTCGACGTGGGCGATCGGGACGCCGTCGATGGTGCGCCCGACCTGGCCCGGGTCGACGTCGACGAGCGCGGCGACGCGAAAGCCTCCCGTCGTGAAGCCCCGCGAGCGCGCCAGCGCGTGTCCGAGGTTGCCGGCGCCTGCGATAACGATGGGCCAGTCCCGCCCGAGGGCGAGCGCCCGGTCGACCATCTCGCAAAGGCGCACGACGTCGTAGCCGGTGCCGGGCGTGCCATACGTCCCGAGGTGCGAGAGGTCTCGCCGCAGCGTCGCGGCGTTGACGCCGGCGGCCTCGGCGAGCTCCGTGGACGAGACGGTCGGGACGCGGTTCGCGGCGAGCGAGGCGAGCAGGCGGCGGTAGACGGGCAGGCGAGTCACCGTCGGCTCGGGTATCCGAGCCCGCGGGGCGCGACTGACCGCCCCGGCGGCGCTGGTCATGCGAGCGCGCCCGTGCGCGCCGGTCCGCCGGCAGCCCGACCCGGCCGACGGCGCGGCGTCTCAGCCGGCCTCGGTGAACCGCTCAGCCAGATAGCGGTCGACGTCCTCGACGCGCAGCCGGTACGACCTGCCGATCCGCGCGGCGGGCAGCTGACCGGAGCCGATGAGCCGGTAAACCGTCATGTTTGACACGCGAAGGATGCGCGCGACCTCACCCACGGTGAGGTACTGCGATCCCGAGTAGTGCAGGCTCAGCCCTATCACCCCTCTCCGCCGCTCAAACTGTAGGCCAGTGGGGCTGGTGAGGAAACTGGGGCAGGCGAGCAACGCGCACAGTGGCGAGCTTCGCCCCGAGGGTCGATGGCGCCCGCCTGGCTCAGCCGCCCGCGGCGCCGAGCGCGCGCGAGCGCGCCGCGGCGGCGCTCGCCGCGTCGAGGAAGGCCGCGCGCACCGCCCGGGACTCGAGCGCCCGCAGGCCCGCCGCCGTGACCTCGCCCGGCGGA
>JAKAOD010000044.1 GCA_021823365.1 Actinomycetes bacterium
ACGCCCACGACGCCGCCGGCGAGGCGACGAAGGCCGGGGCGCACCCCGGCGTCGCTGGCGGAGCGGTGCGATCCCCTCACCCGCCGCAGGCCCAGCGGTCAGCCCCGGCGCCGCCGCCGGCGAGCGCCGAGGCCTCGGCGCCGAGGTCGTCGCCGCTCGGCGGCAACCCGCCGCCGAACAGCAGATCGCTCAGCTCGTCGCACAGGGAGTGGAAGCGCTCGGTCCGCACCAGCCCGGGCGAGCGAGGGCGCGGGAGGTCGACGTCGACGACGGCGCGGACCCTCCCCGGCCGGGGCGACATCACGGCGACGGTGTCGGCGAGGAAGGCCGCCTCGCCTATCGAGTGCGTGACCAGCAGCGTCGTCGTCACCCGCTCCGACCAGATGCGGAGCAGCTCGACGTTGAGCCGCTGGCGCGTCATCTCGTCGAGCGCTCCGAACGGCTCGTCGAGGAGCAGGATCTCCGGCTCGACGACGAGCGCGCGGGCGATCGCGACGCGCTGGCGCATCCCCCCGGAGAGCTGGGCGGGACGCGCCTGCTCGAAACCCTTCAGGCCGACGAGCTCGACGAGCTCTTCGATCGCCGAGTCCGGGACGCGCATCCCGGTGATCTCGAGGGGCAAGCGGATGTTGGAGACGACCGATCGCCACGGGAGGAGCGCGGGGTCCTGGAACGCGATGCCGAGACGGTGCGCGGCCCGGATCGCGTCGGGCGTCTCGCCGTGGACGAGAACCCCTCCGCTGCTCGGGTGCTCGAGGCCGGCGAGGATCCGCAGCACCGTCGACTTGCCGCAGCCGGACGGTCCGAGGAGCGCGACGAACGACCCCCGCGGCGAGTGGAGCTCGACCCCGTCGAGGGCTGTGACCACGGAGCGACGTATGCGGAACTCCTTGCGGAGCCCTGAGATCGCGATGCCGTCGTGGACCTCCGCGGACGCTGCAGCGCGCCACGCGCCGACGGTGGTCGCACCCCGGCCCGTGCCTCGGCGCACGGCGACCTCGAGCTTCTCTTGGTCGACCGCAGCCATCCCCGGATCGTAGCGAGCCCGCGCGCGCCGAACCCGGACGGTGCATGAACGGCGGGTTACGTTTCCACGGACCGAAGCGCTACCCTGCGACCATGGCGGTCGCGAAGGACCCACAGAAGGCCCCACAGAAGGACCCACAGTCCCCGACGATCTGGAGGTGCTCGCTCTGCGGCGCCCTCGTTCACCCCTCCAACGAGGAGGCGCCGGTGGCGTGGTGCAGTCGCTGCGGGCGGGCGAGCGAGGCACGCCGCGACGGCCCGTGAGCGCCCTGCCGTGAGCCGGGCCCGCCCCGGCACAGATCCACTCCCCGGCCGTCGCCAGCGCTTCGCCATCCTCGCGGTCTGCGGCCTGAGCCTGTTCATCGTCGGCGTCGACTCGACGATCGTCAACGTCGCGCTGCCGTCGATGCAAAGGAGCCTGCATGCTCCGGTCCCCGGCGAGCTTGCCGTCGGCCGGCTCGACCTCGCTTCCCCTGCTCAGCGTGAGAGCGGGGCGTCGCCATCCCCCTGCCAGGCGGCGAAAAGCCGGGCGTAGTACCCGCCGGCCGTCACGAGCTCGGTGTGCGCGCCGACCTCGACGACCGTTCCACCGTGGACGACCGCGACGCGATCGGCGCGCTCGGCCGACGTCAGGCGATGGGCGACGGTGACGGTCGTCCGGCCCGCCGTGAGCGCAGCGAGTGCCGCCTCGATCGCCCGCTCCGTCCCGGGGTCGACGCTCGAGGTGGCCTCGTCCATGACGAGGACGGCGGGGTCCGCGAGGGCGGCGCGTGCGAGCGAGACGAGCTGGCGCTCTCCGGCGGAGAGGTGCGCGCCCCGCTCGCCGACATCGGTGGCGAGACCGTCCGGGAGGCGGGAGAGGGTCGGGGCGATCCCGAGCCGGGCGAGAGCGGCGTGCACGTCGCTCTCGGGCGCCTCTGGCCGACCGACGAGGATGTTGTCGAGCACCGTGCCGCGGAAGAGGAACCCCTCCTGCGGCACGACGACGATCCGCTGGCGCAGGTGCGACAGGCTCGCCCGCCGCAGGTCCACGCCGCCGAAGCGCACGGCACCCGCGTTCGGGTCGTACAGGCGCCCGATGAGCTTGGCGATGGTCGACTTGCCCGCGCCGGTCGGTCCGACGAGCGCGACGTGCTCGCCCGGCTCGATGCGCAGGTCGACGCCGGCGAGGCCCGCCGTGCGCGAGTAGGAGAAGCCCACGCCCTCCAGCTCCAAGGCGCCGAGTCGCGGCAGCAGAGCCGGCTCGGTCGGCTCGTCCATCGCCGGCTCCACGTCGAGCAGCGCGAACACCGTCCCGAGCGCCGCCCCCGAGGACTGCAGAAGGTCGAAGAGCTGGCTCAAGCTCTGGATCGAGCTGAAGAGGTTGGCGATGTAGAGAACGAAGGCGGCCACGGCGCCGATCGAGGTCAGGTGGAGGTGGACGAGCAGCGCGCCGACGAGGAGGACGACCACGGTCGCGATGACGCCCGTGCCTTCCACCTTCGGGAAGAAGCGTGCCGCGAGGCGCACCGTCGCCATCTCTGAGGCGAGCTGTGCCCGGTTGCGCTCGTCGAACTTCGCCGCGACGCGTTCCTCCTGCCGGAACGCCTGGACGACGCGCACGCCGGCGAGCCCCTCGTCGAAGGCGGCCAGCGTGTCGCCGATCTTCGTGCGCACCTCCGTGTAGGCGCGTGTCGACGTCGTGCGGTAGCGCGCCGCCGCGAGCACGACCGGCACGAGGCAGACGGCAGTTGCCGCGAAGAGGAGGGGCGAGGTGACGACGAGCACGACGACGGAGAACACGAGCAAGCCGGTGCTCATCGCGAGCGTCCCGAGGCCGCTCTGCACGAGCGTCTCGAGCACGTCGATGTCGGCGGTCATCCGCGTGAGCAGCTGGCCCGAGCTCTCGGTCTCGTAGAAGGACAGCGGCTGGGAGAGCAGGTGCGAGAAGACGCGCTTGCGGAGGTCGTTGAGCACGAGCTCCCCCGTCGAGGAGAGCAGGCGCGTCTGTGCCCCCGTCAGAAGGTACGACGCGGCGGCGACGGCGAGGTAGCACGCCCCGACGACGTCTATGACGCGCATCGAGCGGTGGTGGACGAGGCCGTGGTTGATCGCGTACCCGACGAGGCTCGGGCCGGCGAGCGTCGCCGCCAGGGCGCCGAGGAGCACCGCGAGGGACAGCAGGGCGCGACGGCGGTAGGGCTTGACCATCGCGATCGAAGCGCGGAGCAGGTGGCGCCGGAGGTTCGGCGGGGACGCGATCATCCGGCGCGGTCCATGCTCTCGTCGGACGCGTCGTCCGCCTCGCCCTCGGCGTCATCGAGGCCGAGGACCTCCCGGTACCGCGCGCTCGTCGCGCAGAGCCGCTCGTGCGTCCCGGTCGCGGCGACGCGCCCGGCCTCGACGAGCACGACCCGGTCGGCCATCGCGACGGTCGCGGCGCGATGGGAGATGATCACGATGGTGCGTGCCGCGCCGACCTCCTCGAGCCCGGCGACGATCTCCCGTTCCTTCTCCGCGTCGACGGCCGACGTCGCGTCGTCGAGCACGAGGAGGCGCGGACCCGCGAGGATGGCCCTGGCGAGCGCGACGCGTTGCCGCTGGCCGCCCGACAACCCGTAGCCGCGCTCGCCGACGCGGGTGGCGTAGCTCTCCGGCAGGGCTTCGGCGAACTCGTCGACCTTGGCGAGGCGAGCGGCCTCGAGCAGCTCCGCCCGGCTGGCGCCGGGCCGCCCGACGCGCAGGTTGGCTTCGATCGTGTCGTCGAAGAGGAAGCTGTCCTCGAACACGACGCCGACCGCGGCGCGCACGGCCGCCGTCGGCACCTTGCGCACGTCGACGCCGTCGAGGCAGACCGTCCCCCGTCCGGGGTCGTAGAGACGGCTGAGCAGCGCGGCGACCGTCGTCTTGCCGCTCCCGGTCGGGCCGACGAGCGCGACGACCTCCCCAGCGCGCACCTCCAGGTCGAAGTCGTCCAGGGCGGGCTCGCTCGCGCCGGGATAGGCGAAGTGGACGCCGCAGAGGCTGGCGTGCCCGTCGCACGCCTCCAGCTCGGCCGGATCGGCCGGCTCGGCGATCGCCGGGCGGTGGCGGGCGACCGCCTCGAGGCGCTGGGAGGAGACCAGGGCCCGTTGGACCTGGACGATGAACCATCCGAGCGACTGCAGCGGACCGGTGACGACGGCGAGGTAGGCGTTGAAGGCGAGCAGCATGCCGACGCTCAGCTCGTGGTGCAGGACGAGGTAGCCGCCGAGCCAGTTGACCGCGACAAGCTCGAGCATCGGGATGACGTTGAGCGGCGGGTTGTAGCGGGAGCGGGTCCGGACGATGTGGAGCGACTGGTCCCGAACGGCATCGGCCTGCTCGGCGAGGCGCCGTCTGAGCAGAGGCTCGGCGCCGAAGCCCTTCACGGCGCGGATGCCGCTCGTCGTCTCCTCGACGACTCCGGCGAGGTCGCCCCGTGCGCGCTGCAGCTCGGCGAGGGAAGGGCGCACGTTCGAGGCGTAGCGCTTGGAGGTGAGCGCCACGATCGGCAGCGCGATGAGCGCCACGAGCCCGAGGAGGTGGTTGATCAAGACGAGCGCCACCCCGACGGCGACGATCGCGGCGGAGTTGGCGATCCATGCCGGCGCCGCGGCGACGAGCGATTGGACCTGGAAGAGGTCGCTCGTGACCCGCGACAGCAGCTGACCGCGGTTGACCTGGTCGTGGTAGCCGACGTCGAACCCCACGAGCTTGACGAACAGGTCCCGTCGCAGCTCGGCCTCGACCGCCCTGGAGGCAGTCCCGTTGAAGAGCCGTCGCAGTCCTGCTGCCGTGGCCTGCACGACGCCGATCGCTGCGGCGACGGCCGCGAGGAGGATGAGGCGCCGCCAGTCGTGACCGAGCAGGCCCGCGTTGATCGCCCGACCCACAAGCTCGGGCACGGCGACGACGCCTGCGGTCCAGACGAGCGCCGCGGCAAGCGAGCGCGCCTCGACGCTCCAGTGCCCCGACATCGACCGGCGAAGGTATGCAAGACCCGCGAGCGCGTCGGTGCGCCGTGCGGCTCCGGTCTCCGTATGCGTTCGGTGCACCCCCTCGAAGTGCCGACCGACGAGCAACCGCCGACGAGCGAGGACGCTCGGGCCTGCGCTGGCTCGCCGCGCGAAGCCGTTGTGGAGCCGGACCGCTCTCGACAGACCGCAGCGAGGTGCGCGGCTCCCGGCGGCGCTCAGCAGACTTGCAGGAATCCTACCGAGCCGCGAAGGCCGCGACGCGCACCCCGGCGAGCTCGAGGCCCCGGCGTACCTCTCTCGCAATGCCCGCCGCGCCCGGCGTGTCGCCGTGGAGGCAGATCGACCCCGCTGCGACTGCGACCTCCGAGCCGTCGACCGATGGCACCGCGTTGTCGAGCGCGATGCGCAGCGCGCGCTCGACGACGACGGCGACGTCGGTGAGCACCGATCCGGGTGTACGCCGATCGGCGAGCCGCCCGTCGGGGAGGTAGGCGCGGTCGCAGTACGCCTCGGCGACGGACCCGAGCCCGAGCCGCTCGCACTCGGAGAGGGCGAGGGCGTCGGGGAGCGCGAGCAGCACGAGCGAGCGGTCGTAGTCCCCCATCGCGCGAGCGAGCGCCTCCGCCCTCGCCTGGTCGACGCAGACGCGATGGTAGAGGGCGCCGTGCGGCTTGACGTAGGAGACGCGCGTGCCGGCGGCCCGGGCGAAGGCGTCGAGCGCGCCGATCTGGTAGAGCACGTCGCAGTAGAGCTCGTCCGGCGACACGTCGAGATCCCGCCGGCCGAAGCCGACGCGGTCGGGGTAGGCGACGTGGGCGCCGACGGCCACGCCGCGGGCCGCGGCGGCGCGGACGGTCCGCTCGATGGTCGCCGGATCGCCGGCGTGGAACCCGCAGGCGATGTTGGCGCTCGAGACGGCGTCGAGGATCGCCTGGTCGTCGCCGAGACGCCAGATGCCGAAGCCCTCGCCGAGGTCGGCGTTCAGGTCGATCGCCGGCGAGAGCGAGGCGTCCGGCGCCACTGGGGCGCCGGCGGCGGACTTTGCGATCACGACAGCTCAGCACAGACGCGCAGCCGCGCGCCCGACGACGCGGAAGCGGACCTCGCTCCCGGGCTTGACCTGTGCCGCCAGGGCGAGCCCCGCGTCGTCGACGACGCCGACGACCGGATAGCCGCCGGTCGTCGGGCGGTCGGCGAGGAAGACGATCGGCTGCCCGTCGGGCGGGATCTGGACCGCGCCGGCGACGAGACCCTCGGTCTCGATCTCGCCCGCCCTCCGGCCGACGGCCGGACCCTCGAGTCGAAGCGCCGTGCGGTTGCTCGCCGCGCCGACCCGCCAGCGCCCACCCGCAAGGGTCGACTTGCCGACCTCGGTCAGCCAGTCGTCTCGCGGTCCGAGATCGAGGCGGAGCTCGGCGAAGGGCGGCGGCGTCGGGACGGGGACGGCGCCCGGCACGGGGCGCCCCGGTGGTCCCGGTCCGATGGGCAGCTCGTCCCCATCGACGACGGGGCGAGGGCCGAGGCCGGACAAGACGTCGCTCGAGCGGCTCCCGAGCACCGGCTCGACGTCGATCCCGCCGCGCACGGCGACGTAGGAGCGGAGGCCTTCCCGCGCGGTGCCGACCTCGAGGTGGGAGCCGGGGCCGAGCTCGATGGCCTCGCCGAGGGCGGCAGGCCTGCCGTCGACGCTCACCGGCGCGAACGCCCCGGTGACCGCGACGACACAGCGAGCCGTCGCCTCCAGCCCGACGCCGGTCATCGTCGTCTCGAGCACCGCGTGCGCCTCGTCGCTGCCGGCGGCGTCGTTGCCGACGAGCCGGTTGGCGAGCCGGAAGGCGGGCCGGTCAAGTGCGCCGGAGGTCGGCACGCCGAGATGGGCGACGCCGGGACGCCCGCCGTCCTGGACGGTCGTGAGCCAGCCGGACCGGACGACGCGCAGCACCGGGCGCGTTCCCGCTTTCCTGGTGCCGCCCGGCTCGCCGGTCCCGCCGCGAAGCCCCTCCCGAGTGGCAGGCGGCGCAGGGTACCCATGAGCGTCGCAACCCTTGTCCGCGTGTCGCGCGTCGCGCCGGTGCGCGGATCCGAGGTCGACGAAGCGCACGGTGGTACCGGGAACGATGAGCGCCGGACGGTCCCGCGCCGGGTCGAACAGCACGAGATCGGTGTGCCCGAGGACCTGCCAGCCACCGGGCGACGCCTGCGGGTAGACGCAGGAGAACGTCCCGGCGACGGCGACGGACCCGGCACGGACCCGGGGGCGCGGCGTCGCTCGCCGGCGGACCGAGAGCGCGGCGGGCAGGCCCCGAAGGTAGGCGAAGCCCGGGAGGAAGCCGCAGAAGGCCGCGACGTGCTCGAGGCCCGCGTGGGTCGTGGACACCTCCGCCCTCGTCATGCCCCAGGCGCGGGCGACTGCGTCGAGGTCCTCGCCGTCGTAGCTCGTGGGCACCTCGACCACGGGCGGCGCCGAGGCGCCCCGTCGCGACGCAGCGCCGCCCTCCGCGCCCTCGGCGCTCGCAGCGGGCTCTCCGGGCGCTTCAGGCCCGCCCTCGAGCGCGCGGAGGAGGGCTGAGGGCGTGCCCGTGGCGTCCTGGCCCACGACGAGGACCGTCCGTGCCGCCGGGACGACCTCGGCGAGCACGACGCCTCCCGCCCGGCGGAGCCGCTCCAGCCGCTCGTAGACGGCAAGCGTCTCGCCGGGCTCGTCGAGCTCGAGGAGCAGGGCGTGGCGGCCGACCGGAAGGGCTCTCACGCGGAGGCGCCGCCCCGAGATGCGCGCCGCCGAGATGCGCGCGCCTCGGCGCTGTTGCCGCCTACGAGGGCCAGGAGGATCGCCGCAGCGGAAGCGGCGGCGAGCCAGGCGCCGACGACGAGGTCACGCGGGCGGTAGGCGAGGACGACGACGTGGTGCCCGGCGGGCACGATCGCCTGGAGCATCACGTCGTGCCACCGCTGCAGCTCCAGTGGGCGCCCGTCGATCGTCGCGTGCCATCCGGGCACGGCGGTCAGCCGCAGCCGGAGCGCGGAGCGCCGCCGAGCGTCGAGGGTCACCCGCGCCGACCCGGTGGACCCGAGGGCGACCGGCACGGCGCGCCCGGGGCCGAACGGCGCCCCCGGCGACTTCGGCAGAGCGGCGAGCGTCGCCCTGCCCGAGCCGGGCACGGCGTAGAGCCGTTCCCCCTCGATCGAGGCGACCTCTCTCGTCCCGGCCGGTCCCGGTATGCCCGGCGGCTCGATCACGTAGCCGACGCCGAACAGGCGGGCGAGGGCGACCGACCAGATCTGGCCGCAGAACAGGCCGGGCGGGCTCGTCGGCGTCTCCTGCGTCCCGGTCGCCGCGCCGTAGGCGGTCGAGTAGGCCTTCGGCACGATCGGGTCGAGGACGGCGAGCTCGTCGACGCCGTAGACGGCGTTGGCGTCGGGCGCGAGGCCGACCGTCGGCAGCGAGCTCCTCGGGCACGACCCGATCCCGACGAGGGCGCTCCCGACGTCGCGCTTCAGCGCGTCGGCGGCCGCGGTCCGGGGAAAGCCGACCGTGCTCGAGGAGGGGATGCCGGCACCGGTCGCGGCGAGGAAGGCGGCCTCGAGGGCGAGCAAGCCGGCCAGCCCGACCTGTCCGCGCCGGGAGCTGTGGCGCTGCGCCCCGCGCCGGCACCAGGCCCAGAGCAGGAAGAGGCCCGCGAGGCTGGCGAGCGGCCAGGCGAAGCTCTTGGCCCTGGTCGCTCGTTGCACGGGGTCGAGATGGCCGACGTCCAGCCCGAGGAGGAGGGCGAGCACGGCGAGCACGAGGCCGAGCGCCGCGATTGCGACGGCAAGCGCCCGGTCTCCTCCCGCGCCGGCGCCCCGGTCTCCGGGGCGCAACCCTGCGGCGAGCCGTTCTGCACCGAAGCCGGCGAGCACGGCGAGGGCGAGGTCGAGGAGCGGCGTCGCGAGCAGGATGCGGAAGACCCGCAGGTACGGGAGGTGCGCCATGACGTCGACAACCGGACGGGCGAAGAGGAGCACGAGAAGGAGGCCCGCGAGCACTGCGAAGGCGGCCACCTCGGCCCGGCGGCGCGCGAGCGGCAGCGCGACGAAGGCGAGCGCGAGGGCGATCACCCCGACGTAGATCATCGAGACGTACAGGTTGTCCGGCCCGATCACGGTGCCGAGCGCAGTCGGAAGCCCGTTGTAGTCGCCGAAGGCGAGGTGGACGAGGTCGTAGGCCGGAAGCCCCGAGACCGCCGGTCCCGTGGAGCGTGCCGAGGCGAAAGCCAGCTGCAGGCCGGGGAGGTAGACGGGTGCGGCGAGCGCGAATCCGCCGGCGAGGGCGAGGCCGTGCGCGGCGACGCTCCGGCGCAGCAGGTGCCGGCCGGACCTGGCGAGCGGCGCCACGGTCACGGCGAGGATGACGGCGAGCGCCGCGACGGCGAGGAGGGCGATCTGCGGCTCGCCCGAGTAGAAGAGCGCGGCCAGGGCGACGGCGAGCCAAGCGACGTCCCGCGCACGCTGGCCGCGTCTCGTCACGAGCACGGAGGCGGCGAGCACCCACCCCATCCAGCCCAGGCAGCCGGACTCGTAGGCGCCGAGCCAGACGGTGACCGCGCCGGAGAGCTCGTAGATCGTGCCGCAGTACAGCGCGGCGAGCCGCGAGAGGCCGAGCACCCGGCCGAGCACGTAGGCGCCCCAGCCGGCGACGAGCAGGCGCGCCGCGATCGTCGCGGTGTGCGCCAGGTGCAGCGGGAAGAGGTAGCCGAGCGCGACCTCGGGGCTGAACGGCGCCGACTGGAAGTTGAAGGCGAGCGGCATCCCGAGGAGGCTGTAGGGGTTCCAGAGCGGTAGGTGGCCCGAGTGCACGTCGTGCCAGGCGAGGACCTGCCAGGGGATGAACTCCTCGATCTCGTCGGAGTCGACGGCGTTGTGCACGCCCGCGTGGGGCAGCGACGTGAGCCCCATCCGGCCGAGGATGTCGTACGGTCCGAGCAAGGAGCCGTGGGCGAGCGCCGGTGCGAGGTATGCCGCGGCGACGATCGCCAGCCAGGCGAACGGCGCCACGGAGCGAACGACGCGGCGAGCGTCGCCGGCCGAGGGCAGGGACCACACGGCGGCACCTTTGCGGAAGCGGGCCTCGGCGTCAACGACCGTTCGAATCCGGCGCGGCGCCGCCGTTAGACGACGATCGGCGCGACGGTCGTGCCGGCGGAGGTGGCGGTCGTGGAGCCAGCACCTGTCGGGCTCGCCGAGCTCGAGCTGCTCGGGCTGGGCGAGAGCGCGCCCGGGCCCCTTGCCGCCTTGCGGCCGGAGTTCCCGCCGATCGCCGAGTACGGCTTCCTCTCGGACTGCGAGAACAACTGCCTCATCGCCCCGAGCGGCGCCGTCGAGTGGATGTGCCTTCCCTATCCCCACGACCCGAGCGTCTTCGGGACGGTGCTCGACCGCTCCGCAGGATCGTTCCGGCTGGCCCCAGAGGACCTCGCCATGCCGGCCAGCCGGCGCTACCTCCCGGGGACGACGATCCTCGAGACGACCTGGCAGACCCGCTCCGGGTGGCTCGTCGTCGTCGACTTCCTCGCAGTCGGTCCCTGGCACCGCACGGACGACCGGTCCCTGCTGCATCGTCGCACCCCCGGCGACTTCGACGCCCGGCACGTGCTCGTGCGGCTCGCGAGGTGCATCCACGGGGCCGTCGACCTGGTGCTCAAGTGCGCGCCGTCGTTCGAGTACGGGGTCGTCGACGCCCGCTGGGAGTACAGCGGCGACGGCTACGAGAGCGTGGTCACGGCGGGTCCTGGGGCGATCGACCTCTCGCTTGCAGGGAGCCTGCGCCTTGGCATCGAGGGGCGGAACGTGCTCGCCCGCCACCGCATGCGAGAGGGCGAGGTGGTCTTCGTCTCCCTCGGCTGGTCTGGACGGCCGCTCCCGAGCGAGCTCGAGGAGGTGGTGGCGTGGCAGCGTGAGACCGAGGAGTACTGGCGGGCCTGGCTCGACCGGGGGGCGATCCCCGACACCCAGGCCCGCGGCGCCCTCGAGCGGAGCGCGCTCGCCTTGAAGGGCCTCACCTATGCTCCGACCGGCGCGCTGCTCGCCGCGGCAACGACGTCGCTCCCGGAGCAGCCGGGCGGCCAGCGGAACTGGGACTACCGCTTCGCATGGGTCCGGGACTCCGCCTTCGCGATGTGGGGCCTGCACGCGCTCGGCTTCGACGCCGAGGCCGAGGACTTCCTCGCCTTCCTCGGCGACATGCTCGAGCAGGACGGTGGGCTCGCCGACGGCGGCGGCCAGAGCGCCCTGCGGGTGCTGTACTCCGTCAACGGCGCCCCGCAGCTCGCCGAGCGCACCCTCGAGCACCTCTCCGGCTACGACGGCTCGGCGCCCGTGCGCGTCGGCAACGACGCGGCCGCCCAGGTGCAGCACGACATCTACGGCGCCGTCGTCGACTGCGTCTACCAGCACGCGCGAAACCGCGACGCCCTGTCCGAGCGGACCTGGCGGATCGTCGTGCTCGCCGTCGAGGCGGCCCTCGCCGTGTGGCACGAGCCCGACCGGGGGATCTGGGAGGTGCGGGGCGAGCCGCGACACTTCACGTTCTCCAGGATCATGTGCTGGGTGGCCGCCGACCGCGGCTCGCGCCTCGCGGCCCTGCACGGCGACGCTGCGAGGGCTCTCAGATGGCGGGCGGCCGCGGATGAGATCCACGCCGACGTCTGCGCCCGCGGCGTAGACG
>JAKAOD010000045.1 GCA_021823365.1 Actinomycetes bacterium
TGTGACGGGCCTGCTGTCGACGTCCTCGGAGCCGGTCGACGCCGAGCTGCTCGACGCCTGCCCGGGCATCGTCGTCGTCTCGAACCTCGCCGTCGGCTACGACAACGTCGACGTCGCCGAGCTGACGCGACGGAGGATCCCCCTCGGCCACACGCCGGGGGTCCTCACCGAGGCGACCGCCGACTTGGCGATGGCGCTCGTGCTCGCGACGGGGCGTCGTGTCGTCGAGGCCCGCGACGCAGTGCTCGCGGGGCGGTGGCGGGTGTGGGACCCGGGCTTCATGCTCGGGATCGAGCTCTCCGGCGCGACGCTCGGGATCGTCGGCCTGGGCCGCATCGGTCTCGCCGTCGCGCGCCGGGCGCTCGGCTTCGGGATGCACGTGCTCGGCTGGTCGCGAGGCGAGAAGCGGCTCGAGGGCGACCTCGCAGCCGTCGAGCAGGTCGGGCTGGACGAGCTGCTCCGGCGCAGCGACGTCGTGAGCCTGCACGTGCCGCTCGTCGCTGCGACCCGCCACCTGATCGGCGCAAGGGAGCTCGCCACGATGAAGCGTCAGGCGATCCTCGTCAACACCGCCCGCGGCGCCGTCGTCGACCAGGAAGCGCTCGTCGAGGCGCTGCGCTCCGGGACCATCGCTGCCGCCGGGCTCGACGTCGTCGAGACCGAGCCGATCGCCCTCGACGACCCGCTCCTCTCCCTGCCGCAGTGCGTCGTCCTGCCGCACATCGGCTCTGCCACGGTCGCCGCCCGCGCCGCGATGGCCGAGCTCGCCGTCGACAACCTGCTCGCCGGGCTCGCGGGCGAGCGCCTGCCGGCATGCGTCAACCCGGAGGTCTACCGGAGCTGACGCCGCCGGCGTGACGCCGCGACGGCCTCGGCGCCGGCGGCAGCGGTGCCCAGGGGGCGTCCACGGCACAGCCGCCGACCCGGTAGATTCGTGGTGATGGAGAGCGGTGAGAGCGGCCGGGAGACAGGCACGCTGCGTGTCAAGCGCGGCCTCGCCGAGATGCTGCGCGGCGGCGTGATCATGGACGTCGTCAACGCGCACCAGGCCAAGGTCGCCGAGGACGCCGGGGCGGTCGCGGTGATGGCGCTCGAGCGGGTACCCGCCGACATCCGGCGCGACGGCGGCGTGGCGCGCATGAGCGACCCGGCGCTCATCGAGGCGATCCAGCAGATCGTGACGATCCCGGTGATGGCAAAGGCGAGGATCGGACACTTCGGCGAGGCCCAGGTCCTCGAGGCGCTGCGCGTCGACTACATCGACGAGAGCGAGGTGCTGACGCCGGCCGACGAGGAGCACCACATCGACAAGTGGGCCTTCAAGGTCCCCTTCGTCTGCGGGGCGACGAGCCTCGGCGAGGCGCTCAGGCGGATCTCGGAAGGCGCGGCGATGATCCGCTCGAAGGGCGAGGCCGGCACGGGCAACGTGGTCGAGGCCGTCCGCCACCTCCGCTCGATCCTTGGCGACATCCGCAAGTTGGCGACGGCCGACTCGGCGGAGCGATTCGCCTGGGCGAAGCGGCTGCAGGCCCCCTACGAGATCGTCGCGGAGGTCGCAGCGACGGGGAGGCTCCCGGTGCCGCTGTTCTGCGCCGGCGGCATCGCGACACCCGCTGACGCGGCGCTCGTGATGCAGCTCGGCGCGGAGGCGGTCTTCGTCGGGTCGGGCATCTTCAAGAGCGGCGACCCGCCGCGCTTCGCACGTGCCATCGTCGAGGCCACGGCGCACTTCACCGATCCGGAGATCCTCGTCAAGGTGTCGCGGGGCCTCGGCGACGCGATGCCCGGTGCCGAGATCTCCAAGCTCGACATGAGGCTCGCCGACCGGGGCTGGTGAGCGTGATGCCGGCTGGTGCGCGAGTGGGCGTGCTCGCGCTCCAGGGCGACGTGCGCGAGCACGCCGCCCTGCTGTCGGAGCTCGGCGCCGTGGTGGTCGAGGTGCGCCGGCCGGAGGATCTCGAGGGTCTCGACGCCGTCGTCCTTCCCGGTGGGGAGTCGACCACGCTCTCGCTGCTGCTCCAGTCCTCGGGCCTGTTCGAGCCGCTCGCCGAGCTTCTTGCCGCCGGGATGCCGGTGCTCGGCACCTGCGCCGGGATGATCCTCCTCGGGCGCGAGGTGCTCGACGGGCGGAGCGACCAGCGCGTCCTCGGTGCCATCGACCTGAGCGTCCGGCGCAACGCCTTCGGGCGTCAACTCGAATCCTTCGAGGCCGACCTCGAGGTCGAGGGGCTGGAGGGCGAGCCGGTGCATGCCGTCTTCATCCGGGCGCCGGTGGTCGAGCGCGCCGGGGAGGACGTCGAGGTACTGGCGAGCGTCGAGGTGGCGGGGGTCAAGGTGCCCGTGGTGTGCCGCTCGGGCGTGGCGACGGCCGTCGCCTTCCACCCCGAGCTGACCGGCGAGCGGCGTCTGCACCGGCTGCTCCTCGACGACGTCGAGCGCCGGCGGCGCAAGGCGGGCGCTTGAGCGTCGAGTCGGCACGCGCGGCGGAGCCGCTCTATGTGCGGGACCCCGTCGCCTCCTACAACCCCGTCCAGTCCGAGGAGCGGCACGCCTCGCTTCGGCGCGACATCCGCCTCGTCGGCTCGCTGCTCGGCGAGACGCTCGAGCGCCAGGAGGGGCGTGGGCTTCTCGACCTCGTCGAGGAGGTTCGCGCAGTGTCCAAGCGCCGGGGCACCGGCTCGGGCGGGCTCTCCGGACCCGGCCCGGGCGGGCTCTCCGGACCCGGCCCGGAAGCTTCGGGCGCCTGGGGCCCCGACGAGCTCGCCGGCGTCGTTCGCGAGATGCGGGCGCCGACAGCACTGCGCCTCGCGCGGGCCTTCGGGGCGTACTTCCAGCTTGCCAACGTCGTCGAGCAGGTCCATCGGACGGCGGAGCTGCGCCAGAACCGCCGGGACCGCCGGACGTGGCTTCGCGACGCGCTCGACCGCATCGCAGCGCGCGGGCTCGACGACGAGCTCGTGCGCTCCACCATCTCCCGGCTCGAGCTGCGCCCGGTCTTCACTGCGCACCCCACGGAGTCGGCCCGGCGCTCGGTGCTGAGCAAGGTCGTGGCCATCGCCGACCTTGTCGAGGCACTCGATCGCGACCCGCCGGAGTTCGAGCGCGAGCGGCACGTCCGGCACCTGCGCGAGCTCGTCGACCTGCTCTGGCAGACGAGCGAGCTGCGCGCCGGACGGCCCCGTCCCGAGGACGAGGCGCAGAACGTCCTCTACTACGTCGACCACCTTTACGACTCGGCGGTCCCGGCGCTGCTCGAGGAGCTCGACGTCGAGCTCGCCCGGCGCGGGGTCGAGCTCGGCTTCGGCGCCTCGCTGCTCCGCTTCGGCTCCTGGGTCGGGGGTGACCGCGACGGCAACCCGTCGGTCACGCCCGAGGTGACGGCCGAGGTCCTCCTGCTCCAGCACGAGGTCGGGACGCGCCGCATCGTCGCGGCGCTCGACGAGGTGATCCACGCCTTGAGCAGCTCGACGGCGATCGTCGGGGTCTCGGACGAGCTCGTCGAGACCCTGGAGCGCGACCGCGAGCTCCTGCCTGCGGTCCACGAGCGCTACGTCCGCCTGAACGCCGACGAGCCCTACCGACTGAAGCTCTCCTACATCCGCCAGCGCGTCGTCAACACGAGGGCACGCATCGCCTCCGGGGGACCGCACGTCCGCGGCGTCGACTACCTCGGTTCGGGAGAGCTGCTCGCCGATCTGGGCGTCGTGCACCGGTCGCTCGCCGAGAACAAGGGCGAGCTCGTCGCCGACGGCCTCGTGCGGCGGCTCGCCCAGCTCGTCGCGACCTTCGGGCTCCATGTGATGACGCTCGACGTGCGGGAGCACGCAGACAAGCACCACGAGGCGCTTGTCCAGCTCTACGATCCGCTCGGGGAGCTCGAGCGCGGCTACGCCTCTCTGCCGCGTGCCGAGCGCCGCCGCCTGCTCTCGGCCGAGCTCGGATCGCCCCGGCCGCTCACCTCGCCGTGGTCGCGCGTCGACGGGGGAGCCGAGCGGACGATCGCCACGTTCCGCGCCGTCGCCGAGGCGCTCGACCGCTACGGCGCCGGCGTGATCGAGAGCTACGTCGTCTCGATGACCCGAGGCGCCGACGACGTCCTTGCCGCCGTCGTGCTCGCCCGGGAGGCAGGCCTCGTAGACGTCCGACGCCGTGTCGCGCGGATCGGCTTCGTGCCGCTGCTCGAGACCGTCGCCGAGCTGCGCGCCGCCGGGCCGTTCCTCGCCGAGCTGCTCGACGACCCGGGCTATCGCCGGGTCGTCGAGGCACGCGGCGGGGTCCAGGAGGTGATGGTCGGCTACTCGGACTCCAACAAAGACGCCGGGATCACGACCTCTCAGTGGGAGATCCACAAGGCCCAGCGGGTGCTGCGCGACGTCGCGCGGGCTCGTGGCGTCAGGCTCCGGCTGTTCCACGGCCGGGGTGGCACGGTCGGCCGAGGCGGTGGGCCCTCGGGGGAGGCGGTCCTCGCCCAGCCGCACGGCACGGTGGACGCGTTCTTGAAGGTGACCGAGCAGGGCGAGGTGATCTCGGACAAGTACGCCCTCGGCGAGCTCGGGCGCGAGAACCTCGAGGTCCTGCTTGCGGCGGTGATCGAGTCGAGCCTGCTCCACCAGGAATCCCGGCAGACGCCCGAGACGCTCGCCCGCTGGTCCGCGGCGATGGACGTGCTCTCCGAGGCGGCCGAGGGCGCCTACCGGCGTTTCGTCGGCCAGCAGGGCCTCGCCGAGTACTTCACGACCTCGACCCCGGTTGCCGAGCTCGCCGAGCTCAACCTCGGGTCTCGTCCGAGCCACCGCCCCGGCGCGTCGGCGGATCTCGCCTCGCTACGGGCGATCCCCTGGGTGTTCGGCTGGACCCAGTCGCGCCAGATCGTGCCCGGCTGGTACGGGGTCGGCCGCGCGATCGCCGCGGCGCGCGAGGCCGGCCTCGATGCGGTGCTCGCCGAGATGTACGAGCAGTGGCCGTTCTTCCGCACCTTCGTCGCCAACGTCGAGATGACGCTCGTGAAGACCGACGTCGACATCGCCAGGCGCTACGTCGAGCGGCTGGCGCGAAAGCAGCTGTCGCCGATCTTCGAGGAGATCGGGCACGCCCTGGAGCGCACCGTCGAGGGCGTTCTCAGCCTGACCGGGGAGCGGGAGCTTCTCGATGCGCGGCCGCTGCTCAAGCGCACCCTGCAGGTACGTGACGACTACCTGCGCCCGATGCACTACCTGCAGGTCGAGCTGCTCAGCCGGCGCCGCTCGGGTGACGAGGACCCCGAGCTCCAGCGGGCGCTCCTGCTCACGGTCAACGGCATTGCAGCGGGACTGCGGAACACCGGCTAGTAGCGGCAGGGCTCAGTACGCCGGCGCCGAGGGCCCGGTCGGGGGACGTCAGATCCCGGCGTCGCTTGCCCAGTAGTTCGGGGCGTCGTTCACGCCGGTCAGGTCATGGGGGTGGCTCTCGCGCAGGCTCTGCGGCGAGACCCGTATGAACTGCGCCCGGTCGCGCAGCTGCGCGACGGTGCGGGTCCCGCTGTAGCCCATCGCCTGGCGGAGACCGCCGACGAGCTGGTGCATGACCTCGCCGAGCGGCCCCCGGTAGGGGACGCTGCCCTCCACGCCCTCGGGGATCACCTTCTCCGTCTCCTGCACGTCCTCCTGGGCGTAGCGGTCCTTCGACCACGAGCGCGCTGCCATCGCGCTGAGGCTCCCCATGCCCCGGTAGCGCTTCATCGGCCTGTTGCCGATCATCGTGATCTCGCCGGGGCTCTCCTCGACGCCGGCGAGCAGCCCGCCGAGCATGACGGCATGAGCGCCTGCGCCGATCGCCTTTGCGATGTCGCCCGAGAAACGGATTCCCCCATCGGCGAGCACGCCGACGCCGTGCCGGCGCGCTTCGGCGCTGCATTCGCGCACGGCCGTCCACTGCGGCACGCCGATGCCCGTGACGACACGCGTCGTGCAGATGGCACCCGGACCGATCCCAACCTTCACGACGTCGGCACCGGCGTGCGCGAGAGCTTCCGTGCCGGCGCGCGTCGCGACGTTGCCCCCGATGATGACACCGGCCCGCCAGTTCTCGCGAAGCTCGGCGACGGTGTCGAGCACGCGGTTCGAATGCCCGTGCGCAGTGTCGACGCAGATCACGTCGACCTCGGAGTCGATAAGCGCCTTTGCACGCGCCGTGCCGCCGGCGCCGACGCCGACGGCGGCGGCGACGCGCAGGCGTCCATCCCCGTCCTTGCACGCCGCGGGGAACGCCTCCTGCTTCGCGATGTCCTTCACCGTGATGAGGCCGCGCAGCTTCCCGTCGGCGTCGACGATCGGCAACTTCTCGACCTTCGCCGACTGCAGGATGGCGCGAGCCCGCGACAGGTCGGTCCCGACGGGCGCGGTGACGAGACCCTCGGCGGTCATCACGGTGCGGACCGCGAGCGAGGCGTCGTCGAGGAAGCGAAGATCGCGGTTGGTGACGATGCCGAGGAGGTGGCCGTCGGAGTCGACCACCGGCACGCCGGAGATGTGGAAGCGCGACATGAGCTCTCGTGCCTCGTGAACGGGGCGATCGGGGAGGATCTTGACGGGGTTCGAGACCATCCCCGCCTCGGAGCGCTTGACCCGGTCGACCTCCTCGGCCTGTCGCTCGATCGGCATGTTGCGGTGGATCACGCCGAGCCCGCCGAGGCGGGCGAGCGCGACGGCCATGCGGGACTCGGTCACGGTGTCCATCGCCGCCGAGACGATCGGGATCCCGAGCTCCAGCCGGTCGCAGAGCTTCGTCGAGGTATCGGCCTCCTGCGGCAGCACGTCGGAGCGCTGCGGCAAGAGCATCACGTCGTCGAAGGTGAGCGCCAGCCCCTCGGGGAACGTCGGCTGCGTCGAGTCCATCGCCACCGTCGTCCCTCCCTCGCGCCGTCGGCCGTGTCGGCTCACCCTACCGGGCAGGGACGGCGGCGACGCATCAACCGAGCTGGCGTCAACTGAGGTGCAGGATCTGGGAGCACACGGGCCACGCGGACCAGCCGACCCGTGCCTCGAGCTGGCGGGCGGCGCGGTCCTGCACCGCGGGCGGCGCGTCGTCGGGATAGCCCGTGTAGCCGAGCCCCCACCACGTCGTCGGGGCGAACTGGTAGGCGCCGAAGTAGCCGTTGCCGGTGTCCGCGTGGTAGTTGCCGCCCGACTCGCACATCCGCAGCTCGAGCCACGGACCGCCTGCGTCCGTCGCTGGGCGGACCTTCGACGGCCGGTGCAGGTCGGCGGCGAGCAGCTGGCGGACGAAGAGGTCGGCAGAGCGGCGCTCCCGGGGCGTGAGCACGCCACGGGCTGCTGTCGAGCCGAAGAGGAGGTCGAGGGCGAGCGGCTCCGCGGCGGAGAGATCGGCCCGGAGGAAGCTGTAGACGGCGACGCTCGCCGCCTCCGCGGCGCTGGCCCGGCGGTTCGCGTGGGGACGGTGCCGGTCGTGCGCCCGGTGACGGTGAGCAATCGCGCCGGCGGCGGCGCGCGCGTGGCTGAGCGCACCTCCGGCAGCGAGGACGACGGTTGCGGTGGTGAAGACTGCGCACACAGTGTGCTTGCGCATCTCGCGCCTCCTTGGATCGCGGACGGACCGTTGGTCCCAGGTGGGTGCTGAGCTGCGGGCACGCCGTCATTGATGCATTCGACTCGCGGCATGCCGCCGGCAGGGCGAGGCACGCCGGGACGCGCGAGGCGACCGTACGAGGTGCGGACGGGGACGGCCCTTAACTGGTCGTCGCGGTGCTCCTTCCCCGCCCGGCTGGGCGTGTTCGTGGCGACGGCGCACGGGCGCGGCCTAACGGCCTGCAAGGCGGTGCCGGGAGGGAGGTCGGAGGTTCGGGGGCGAAGAGGAGGCCACGCCCGAGCCGACCCGGTGGCCGGTCGGCCAACCCCGTCCGTCGGTGGCTGTGTCTTGGGTGCGGCACACGCTAGCCGCGCGCCGACGGCGCCGCAACCCTTTGGCCGGGAACGGGCTGTGGCGCCGGCGGCTGGCTAGCATGTCGCCGTGCTTCCGGCCTCCGGCGAGCAGCATCTCATCGCCTCCGGCGAGCAGGAGGCGGTGGTCGCCGAGGTCGGGGCCACGCTGCGCTCCTACGCCTGCGCAGGCAGGGATGTCTGCTGGGGCTTCGCCGCCGACGAGATCTCGGGCGGCGGGCGGGGCCAGGTGCTTGCTCCCTGGCCGAACCGGCTCCGGGACGGCACCTACTCCTTCGACGGGCTGAGCGGGCACGCCGCCCTCGACGAGCCCGGACGTGCGAACGCGATCCACGGTCTCGTCAGGTGGGTGCCCTGGCGGCTGCTCGAGCAGCCCGACCCGGCCACGGTCCGCCTGGGCTACGTCCTCTACCCCCAGCCCGCCTACCCCTACCAGGTCCGCCTCGAGGTCACCTACCACCTCGGCGAGGGCGGTCTCGTGGTGCGCATCGCCGCGACGGGGGAGGGCGAGCGGCGCGCCCCGTTCGGGGTCGGCTTCCACCCCTACCTGAGCGTCGGTCCCGCAGCCCTGGACGACGCCCGGATCTCCCTACCCGCCCGCCGGCGCCTCGTCCTCGACGAGCGGGGACTGCCGACCGGCAGCGAGGAGGTCGCCGGCACGCCCTTCGAGGCCGTCGCGGGCCCGGGTGGGGTCGAGGCACGCCCGCCCCTCGGCGAGATGCAGCTCGACGACTGCTTCTGCGACCTCGCCGCGGACGCCGACGGGTGCTGGCGAGCTCGCGTCGGCGCGGACGTCGACGGCTCGGTGACCGAGGTGTGGGGAGAGGGAGCCTTCCGCTACCTGATGTGCTTCACCGGCGACTCCCTTCCATCCGGGGACCGCCGGCGCGGGGTGGCGATCGAACCGATGACCTGCCCTCCAGATGCCTTTCGCAGCGGGGAGGACCTCGTCGTCCTCGGTCCGGCCGAGCGGTTCGAGGCCTCGTGGGGGATCGTGCCGCCGCTCAGCCGCTGACCGGGGCGCGCGGCGGGCCCGACGGCGCCGTGGTGGTGGTCACCGGCGGCGCGCCCGCCGGCGGCGTGGCGACGCCGAGCTCGGCAGCCAAGTCGCCCGTCGTGACCGTGACGAGCGTGCCGTAGGGGTCGGTGGGGAACACCGCCGACGCGTCGGCGACGGGCAGCTCGACGCAGCCGTCGCTCTGGGGGAAGCCGTAGCTCGCGCGCACGAAGCCATGGACCGCGTCGGAGCCGTTGAAGTAGGCGACGTAGGGAACGCCCGGGTCGTCGTAGGTGGTGCCGTTCGGGTTGGTCCCCTGCATCGTCGTCGCGAGGTAGCGGAGGTAGACCGGCCAGGTCCCGAGGGGCGTCTGCGCGCCTGGGACGCCGGTGTTGGCGAGGCTGCTGTAGATGACGGCACCGTCGCGCCAGACGTAGAGGGTCTCGGGCTCGGTCTCGGTGACGATCAGGTAGTCGTAGGGACGCGTGGTCGTGTTGCGTTGCGCCACTGCGTCGAGCAGGTCGCCCCAGACGAGCGGGCCGGCGATGCCGTCGACGCCGAGGCCGTGATCCGACTCGAAGGCCATGACTGCGCCCTCGGTGACGGTGTTCCATGCCCCGGGGCTCCATTGCGCCGCGAGCTGAGCCGGGATGTGGGCGAAGCGCCAGACGAACCGGCCCGGGCGCGCCTCGAGGGACACGGAGGAGGGGCTGCGGGCCTCTGCTCCGAGTGCGACGGCGGGCGAGGTCGTCGTGGCCGTGCCGGCGGGGTCGAAGGCGACCGGCAGGTAGCCGAGCTCGGCGAGGAGCTGCTGCAGGCGCAGCACCGGGACGCCGGCGACGGCGAAGTCGAACGAGCTCGGGCGCTTCAGGCGCTGGCCGCCAGAACCCCTGATCCCGCCCGAACCGGCGGGGATCACCACGCGGACGCGCTGGTCGGGGACGAGGCGCTGCGCGGGGTGGAACACGAGCGTCCGGCTGCCGGCGCCTGTCCAGGCGCCCGCGAGGTCGGGCGTGAGCCTCGGCATGGCCGAGGACGCGGCCACGGGGACTGAGAAGCGCACGGCGAGGGTGGCGTGAGGCGAGACCCCGGTCGTCCCCGGCGTGGGCGACTCCTCCACCACCTCGAGCGGTGCCGGCGGATCGTCGGCCTTCTGCGTGCCCGCTGCAGCCGCGGCGCGCCCGGCGATCCCCGTCGTATGCGCACCGCGCGCAGCCCGGTTCGCGATGGCATCCGCGCGTCTCCCGACGAGCTCCACCGCCCCGAGGGCGAGCACGAGCGCCAGCGCCGCTCCCCCGACGGTCCACCCCAGTCGGCGCCTCGCCGCCGCCGAGCCGCTCACCTCGCCTCCTCGCCCGAAGCGCCGCCCGCCCGCTCCCCGGCGGACCGGTTCCCAGAGCCAACGGTACCGCCCCCGGCGGACGCTTCGACGACGAGATCGAGCGCCTGGCGCACGCGGGCGACCGACTCGGGGTCCTCGAGCTTTCGCCCGTCCGGACCGAGGACGTAGAAGGCGTCGATCGCCCCGTGGCCCACCGTGTCCACGAACGCCGCCTGGATGTCGCAGCCTTCTGCGGCGAGCGTCGCCGCGATCTCGTGGAGCAGCCCGAAGCGGTCGGGCCCCCGGACCTCGACGATCGAGGCGAGGTCCGAGGTCTCGCTGTCGACCACGACGTGCCGCTCGGGGCGGAGCGCCGAGGCCGCCCGCCGGCTCCCGGCGTAGGCCCGCTCGAGCTCGGCCAGGCGCTTCGCCACGTCGAGGTCGCCCCCGAGCGCGGCCTCGAGGTCGCGCTCGACGGCGGACCACTCCGGAAGGCGGTCGAACTGGGGCTCGACGTCGAAGGTCTCGACCGCCATCCCCCGGCCCCCGGCGGCGGCCGTCGCCCGGCGGACGTTGCAGCGGTTGAGCGCCAGGGCGCCTGCCGCGGCTGCGAGGAGGCCTGGCCGGTCGGGCGCGACGACGGTGACGCGCCTGCCGGTGGCGCGGACGGCCAGGCGCCCCGCTGCGAGGAGCTCGGACTCGAGCGGGGTCGGGGAGTACGGCTCGGGGCCCTTGAGCGGCTCGCCGTCGAGGACGCGCCCGACGCGCTCGACGAGCGTTGCGACGAGCTCGGACTTCCATTGGCTCCAGGCGAGGGGTCCGGTGGCGTGGCTGTCGGCCTCGGTGAGCGCCCGGAGCAGGACGAGGGTCCTGCGGTTCTCGACGATGCGGGCGACGAGCCGGGCCGTCGCGGGGTCGTCGAGGTCCCGGCGCGTCGCGACCTCGGGGAGGACGAGGTGGTAGACGACGAGGCGGGTGAGCGTCGTCACGTCCGCGTCGTCGAAGCCGATCCGCCGGGCGATCGTCTCCGCGAGCTCACCGCCCACCTCGCTGTGGTCCCCGTCGAAGCCCTTGCCGAGGTCGTGCAGGAGGGCCCCCATCAGCAACAGGTCGGTCCTCTCGACCTCTCCGGCATGCTCCGCGGCACGGGCGACGGTCTCGAGCAGGTGACGATCGACGGTGTAGCGGTGATAGGCGTTGCGCTGGGGCCTGTTGCGCACGGCGGTCCACTCCGGCAGCAGTCGCTCGAACAGGCGGCGCTGGTCGAGCGCCTCGACGACCGCCACGACGGCGTCACCCGTCGCGAGCAGGCGGACGAAGGC
>JAKAOD010000046.1 GCA_021823365.1 Actinomycetes bacterium
CTCGATCGTCGTCACGTCGAGCGGCACGAGCGAGCGGAGGTCGATCACCTCCGCCGACACGCCCTCTTGAGCCAGCGCCTCGGCAGCGCCGAGGGCGCGGGGCACCATCGCCGCGAGCGCGACGATCGTCACGTGCGACCCCTCCCTCCGCACGGCGGCGCGGCCGAGCTCGTCCACGAGTTCGCCGTCCTCCACCTCGCCCTTCGTCGGGTAGAGGGACTTCTGCTCGAAGAACACGACCGGGTCCGGGTCGCGCACCGCGGCGGCGAAGAGACCGACGACGTCCCGCGGCGTCGAGGGCGCGACGACCTTCAACCCCGGGATCGACATCGCCCAGGACTCGACCGACTGGGAGTGCTGCGCGCCGAAGCGCACGCCCCCTCCGTTGGCGGTGCGGATCACGAGCGGCAGCGACACCTGGCCGTTCGTCATGTACCGCGCCTTGGCGATCTCGTTCGCGACGATGTCCCAGCAGACGGCGAAGAAGTCGGAGAACATCACCTCGGCGACCGGCCGGAGCCCCGTCATGGCCGCTCCCATCGCCGCGCCGAGGATCGCCTGCTCGGAGATCGGGGTGTCGACGATGCGGGCCGGACCGAACTTCTCGAGCAGACCGACCGTCGCCTTGAACACCCCTCCGGCCGCGCCGACGTCCTCGCCGATGAGCACGACCGAGGGATCGTGCGCCATCTCCTGGGCGATCGCCGCGGCGACGGCGTCTCTGTAGGTCATCTCCGCCATGTCGCGCCCCCATCGGCAAAGACGTCGGCCAGGACGAGCCGCACGTCGGGCGGCCCGCTCGAGCGGCACTCCTCCACCGCCTTCTCGACGGCGGTGTCGACGTCGAGGTCGATCGCGTCGAGCATCGCCTGGTCGACCCCCGACTCGACGAGCCGCGCGCGGAAGCGGGGCAGCGGGTCGCGTGCCAGCCACGCGGCGAGCTCGTCCTCGGGGCGGTACTTCCCGGGGTCGGCACGGGAGTGCCCGCCGTGGCGATAGGTGAGCGCCTCGATGAGCAGCGGACCCGCCCCGGACCGCACCCATTCGAGCGCGGAGCTCGCCACCGAGTAGACGGCCTCGGCGTCGTTGCCGTCGATGACGACCGCCGGCAGGCCGTAGGCGCCGGCGCGGTCGGCGGCCGGTCTTGCGACCGACGTCACCGACTGGATCGGCGTGTACTCCATCCAGAGGTTGTTCTCGCAGACGAAGACGACGGGGAGCGAGTAGACGGCGGCGAAGTTGAGCGACTCGTGAAAGGCGCCGATGTTCGTCGTGCCGTCGCCGAAGAAGCACACCGTCGCCTGCCCGCTGCGGCGCAGCTTCGCCGACCACGCCGCGCCGTTGGCGATCGTCAAGTGGGCCCCGACGATCGCGTAGGAGCCCATCATCTGGTGCTCGACGCTCGTGAGATGCATCGAGCCGCCCTTGCCGGCCATCAGCCCGTTCGAACGGCCCATCAGCTCGCCCATGATCTTCGCCATCGGGACGCCCCGCGCCAGGGTGTGGTTGTGCCCCCGGTAGGTGGCGAAGGTGTAGTCCCCCGGGCGCATCGCCTCGCCGAAGCCGGCGGCGATCGCCTCCTGGCCGAGGCCGAGGTGGCTCGTCCCCTTGACCAGCCCCTCCAGGAACAGGTCGTAGGCGCGCTTCTCGAACGCCCGCATCGTCGCCATCTGGCGGTAGAGGGAGATCCGCACGGCCGCCGGCGCCGGCTCGGCGCTGGCCGGCGGGCTCCAGGAGCGGCCCATGACGCCCCGGTCGGCCGGGGCGGGCCCGGCGGGCGGGGCGCCGTGCCCCGGCGTTCCCGGCATGGCTGCGCTCTCGCCCGGCACGGCGTCTCGCCCGGGCGCTCCCGGCGATCCCGCGGCTGCGGGCTGCTCCGCGGCTGCCGGCTGCTCGCCCAGCCCAGCCGCGCGCGCGGCGGGGCCGGCCTCGGCGCCCGCCTCCGGCTGATCTCCCGACCCCGGCAGCTCCGGGCCCTTCTCCCCCCGAGCGGCCTCGGCGCCTGACCGTGACCGGCTAAGGAACATCGCTCGCTCTCCGTTCCGCCGCCGCTGGTGCGGCTCTCCGCTGGACGGTACCCCGGAGCACCCCCTCTGCGCCACGTGCGGACCTCCACCCGGCGCCCGCGCGCGTGAGGTTCATCGTGCGCGCGTCGCGCCGCCGAGGAAGAGGGCGCCGATCTCGGGGTTGTCGAGGACCTCGCGCCCGGTGCCCCGGAAGCGGAGCCTCCCGTTCTCGAGCACGACGCCGTGAGTGGCCAGCCTCAGGCCAGCTCGGGCGTTCTGCTCGACGAGAAGGATCGTCCGCCCGTCGGCGTGCATCGCGCGCACCGTGTCGAAGACGAGCCGGAGCGTGCGCGGGTCGAGCCCCATCGACGGCTCGTCGAGCACGACGAGCGCCGGGTCGAGCATCAGGCACCGGGCGAACTCGACGAGGCGCTGCTGGCCGCCCGAAAGGCTTCCGGCCTTGGCGCTCGAGCGCTCGGCGACGATCGGGAAGCGCTCCACGACCTGGTCGAGGCGCCGGCGGACGAGCGCGCGGTCGCGCACCAGGAAGGCGCCCATCTCGACGTTCTCGCGGACGGTCATCTCCCGGAACAGGCTGTGGTTCTGAGGAACCTGGACGATGCCGCGCTCGAGCCGCTGCCGGGGCGAACGCGACCCGAGCCGCTCGCCGCGGAACACCACGTCGCCCAGCCGGGGCCGCACGATGCCGCTCACCGTCGCGAGCAGCGTCGACTTGCCCGCGCCGTTCGGGCCGACGACACAGGTCAGGCTGTGCTCGGGGACCTCGAAGCTGACCCCGTGCAGGATGTCGCCGCCGCCGTAGCCGGCGACCACCTCCTCGAAGGCGAGGATCGCCGGCGCGGTCGCGGCGCCCCCCGGCGCCGCGCCCCCCGGCGCCGTAGCCGTGGGCGCCGTCGCCACCTCAGCCACCTGCGTCGCCGCCCACGCCGACGAGCTCGTCGTCCTCGCCGCCGCCGAGGTAGGCGTCGAGCACCCTCGGGTCGGCGCGCACGACCTCGGGCGGCCCTCCGGCGATCACCGTCCCCTGGTGCATCACCGTCACGCGCTGGCAGAGATCCATGACGAGCTCCATGTTGTGCTCGACGACGAGGAACGTCTTGCCGGCGCGGTTGAGCTGGCGGACCCGCTCGGCGATCTCGTTGACGAGCGTCGGGTTGACGCCGCCGGCCGGCTCGTCGAGCAGCAGGACCGCGGGGTCGGCGACGAGGATGTAGGCGAGCTCGAGCAGCTTGCGCTGGCCGTAGGAGAGCCTGCCGGCCGGCGCGCCGGCAAGCCTCGTCAGCCCGACGAACTCGAGCAGCTCCATCGCCCGGTCGCGCTCGGCGCGCGACGCCGCCGAGCGGGCGACGCTGCGCCACCAGGACTCGTGCCGCTGCGTGGCGACGAGCATGTTCTCCATCACGCTGAGCCGCCCGAAGATGCGGGTGAGCTGGAAGGTCCGCCCGAGCCCGCGCGCGAAGACCTGGTCAGGCCGCGCATGGGTGATGTCGGCTCCCCCGAGCACGACCGACCCGCTGTCGGGTGCCACGTAGCCGGTCACCACGTTGAACAGCGTGGTCTTTCCCGATCCGTTCGGCCCGATGAGGCCGGTGATCGACCCCTGCTCCACGCCGAGCGAGCAGTCGGACAGCGCGCGCAGGCCCCCGAAGGACTTCGAGACGCCGCGGACCTCGAGGACCGCGCTCATTGCGGCGCTCCGGCGAGCGAGCCGACGGCGGCCGGCACGGCTGCATCCTCCGCGGCGGAAAGGCGACGCTCACGGCGCGCCGCGACCCGGCCGCTCAACGCCGGCACCACGCCGCGGGGCATGAGCAGGATGACGAGCAGGAACAGCGCGCCGTAGATGATGAGGTAGATCGACCCGACCGAGTACTGCATCGTCAGGTACTGCTGGATCGGCTCGAGCAGCAGCGCGCCGAGCAGCGGGCCGGAGAGGGTGCCCCGCCCCCCGAAGAACGCCATGAGCGCCACGGTCACGTCGAACAGCGGGTCGAAGGCGAACTGTGGGAAGACCTGCCCGAGGAAGAACGCCCAGATCGCGCCCGCCATCCCGACGCCGATCGCCGAGAGCACGAAGCTCGCGAGCTTGACCCGCTGGACCTTCACGCCGAGTCCCCGCGCCCGGTCCTCGTCGTCACGGATCGCCATCAGCTGCAGGCCGAAGCGCGAGCCGCGGATCGCCGCCGACACCGCGACCGAGAACGCGAGCACCCCCAGGGTGACGTAGTAGAAGCTGTCGTTGTACTGGAACGCTCCCCACAGCGGGGTCGGGACCTGGACTCCGGAAGAACCCTGGGTGAAGCCCAGGTTGAACGCCAGCAGCTGGACGATGAAGAACACCGCGATCGTGATCACGACGAAGGTGTGCCGCCGCGTCCGGAGGGCGATGAGACCGAAGGGGACGGCGAGGATGGCGGCGACGACACCGCCGGCGGGGACGAGAGCGAACATCGAGTAGTCCGCAGCCATGTTCCAATGCGTCGAGACGAGTGCGATCGTGTAGGCACCCGCGCCGAAGAACACGGCATGGCCCAGGGGGATGTAGCCCGAGTACCCGGCGAAACCGTTCCACGCAGTCGCCGAGGCCATGTAGATGAGCGTGAACACCCCGATCGTGGTGACCGTCGGGTTCGAGAAGAGCACCGGGAACGCGGCGAGCAGCGCCGCGAACGCGATCCATGCGGCCGCGACCGCCACGCGCCGGCGGGCGGGCGTCGCCGACGGCGCGGGCGGCGACACCACGCCCGCGCTCACTGCGCCCGCGCGACCTGCCGGCCGAACAGACCGACAGGTCGCAGCGAGAGCACCACCACGAGGACCGCGAAGAACACCGCCGTGGCCCAGATCGGGGACCAGACCACCGCGACCACGTCCTCGAGGACGAGCATGAGCACCGCCGCCGCCAGCGCACCACCCATGCTCCCGAGCCCGCCAAGGATGACGATGGCGAGCAGCCGGGAGATCAGGTCGTAGCTGGAGGAGGCGTTGAAGGCGTTCGTCGCGCCGAAGACCATGCCACCGGCCGCCGTCACGGCGACACCGATCCCGAAGGAGATGGTGGAGACCCTCCGCACATCGATCCCGACGAGCCGTGCCGCGGTGCGGTCCTGGAGCGAGGCTCGCACGCTCGCCCCGAAGCGCGTCCTGTACAGCAGCGCATAGAGCACGACGAGCAGCACCGCGGCCATCACGAAGCCCAAGAGGTAGATGTACGCCAGGTAGAAGCCGAAGATGTGCACCGATCGGTCGACGTACCACGCGTGGATCTGCACGTAGTTGACGGTGAACACGCTGTTCAACACGCCCTCGATGATGATCGAGACCGCGTAGGTGACCAGGATCGACATCGCGGTCCGGTCACTCTCCCCCAGCCTGCGGATGAATGCCCACTCGATGCCGAGACCGAGGACGAACAGCGCCGGAATCGTCACGAGGAGGCTGAGGAAGGGGTCGATACCGGCGTGCGTGGCGAGCTGGTAGCTCAAGTACCCGCCCAGCACGACGAAGATCCCTTGCGCGATGTTGATGATGTCCATCACCCCGAAGATCAGGGTGAGGCCGGCCGCCATCAGCGCGTACACGCCCCCGGTGAGGATGCCGTCGATGATCGCCTCGACGATCGATGACCCCATCGGTCAGCTCCCCCAGCTCGCCTTCGGGTACTCGATCTTCACCGAGCTCGGGTCGGTCGACGGCAGCACCTGGACGAACTTGTTGCCCTTCTGCCACTGGAAGACGAACGCGGCGGCCGCCCCGTTCATCCCCTTGGCGTCGAAGCGCACCGGGCCCTGGACGCTCTGGAAGGTCTTCCCGCTGTGCAGGTACCTGATCAGCGTCGCGTTGTTGAGGCTGTGGGTCGCGTTCACCGCCTGGGCGACGACCTCGCCGACCGAGTACGCCTCGGCGACGTCGGAGTTGATGTCCGATGGCGAGCCGCCGTACTTCTTCACGTACTGAGACACCATCGTCGCGTTCAACGCGTTGCGGTAGCCCGGGTACCACCCGTTGGGCACCATGATGCCGTCGGTGTTGCCCGCGCCCACCGCCTTGATGAAGGCCGCGCCCTGGTCGGGACCGCCGGTGGCGATGAATGCCATCGGGTTGTAGTGCTGCTGGACAAAGGCCTGGACGAACGCCGTGACGGTCGGAACGTCGACCGAGCCGAGCACGACGACCTGGGCCTTGGACGCGGCCACGGCGTCCGCGATCGGCGTGTAATCGGTCACCTCCGCCGGAAAGACGTGCGAGTAGACCGTCTTCACACCGGCCTTCTCGAGGATCTGCATCGCCGGCGCGATCTGAGGCTCGGTGAACGGGTCGTTCGAGGTCGGGTAGGCGGCGGTCTTCGGGCGCACGCTCTTCGGCATCGAGGCGATCCACTTCGCGAACAGCACGAGGTTGTCGACGACGGGCAGGCTGACGTCGAAGACGTTGTGGAGCCCGTTGGCGAACACCGCGGGAGCACCACCTGCGCCCTCGACGAGCGCGTACCCGAAGCGGTTCGCGATCTTGGAGGCCGGGACGGTGAGCAGCGTCGAGAACGGCCCGAACAGCAGGTTCGCGTGGTTGATCGTGATCAGCCGCTCGTAGTTCGTGACGACCTGGGTCGGGCTCGAAGCGTCCGAGACGATGTCGAGCTTGACGGGACGGCCGAGCAGGCCGCCCGCGCGGTTCTGGTCGGCGGCCCACAGCTCGTAGCCGCGCTGGAATGCCTGACCGTCGGCAGAAAAGTCGCCCGACAGCGACAGCGAGATCCCGATCACGATCGGGCTCTGTGCCGCCTTGCGGACGTGAGGCGCCGACGCGCTCGCGCCTGCCGCGCCCGCCCCGGCCAGTGCTCCGGCCGCCGCGAGCGCGCTCATCCCGAGCGCCACACCGCGCCGACGGACGATCCCCTTACTCAGCTTCCCCCCGTGCATGGTTCCGTCGTCTCCTTATCTTTCGTCTTACTGCTCCCAAGGAGCGCTCGGCGACCGGTCCCGCTCGGGGATCGGTCGCAGAGCGCTTCGCTTCTGCGAGCGGCAGCGCGGACCGTCACGACGCTCAGGGCTGCCTGTCGCCGACGGGCGCGAGCCCGCCGTCGACCGGGGAGTCCTCGCTCTGCAGCGCGCGGCCCGCACCCCGGGCGACCAGGTTGATCAACGCGGCGAAGTCGAGCTCGCCGATGCCCTCGCCGACACCGGCCTGCACGATCTGATGTACGAGCCCCAGGACCGGCATCGGCACCTCGAGCTCGCGCGCCGCGGCGAGCCCGAGGTCGAAGTCCTTGCGCAACAGCCTCGTCGTGAAGGTCGGGGCGAAGTCGAGATTGACGAGCTGCGGGGTCTTGTAGCGGGTGAAGTCCGAGCCGAGCACGGAGTCGTTGAGGAATGCGAGGAAGTCGTTCCTCCTGACGCCGGCCTTCTCGGCGAGCACGGTCACCTCGACGAGCGACTGGATCACCCCGCCGAGAAACAGGTTGTGGCAGAGCTTGACCGTCCTCGCGACCTCGCCGTCGCCGACGTAGGTCACCCCGCGCCCGATGGCGCGAAGGTAGCTCTCGACCTCCTCGAAGGCCGATCGCGGCCCCGAGACCGCCATGGTCAGCCGGCCGGCGCGCACGACCCCCGGATTGCCGCTCACCGGCGCCGCGAGCAGCGCCGTGCCGCGCGTCGCGGCGAGCGCCCGCGCCCGCGCCGACGCCTCGACCGAGACCGTCGACAGGTCGACGACCACGCGCGGCGCCCGAGGCTGGTGAAGCAGGCCCCCGTCGTGGTCGAGCACCGCGAGGAGGTCGTCGGACCCGCCGACGGTGAGGAAGACGACGTCGCGCTCGGCGAGCTCGCCGATGGTGCCGACGGCCGACGCTCCGGCGGCGACGAGCGGCTCGAGCTTCTCTGGGCTCCGGTTGTAGGCGCTCACGCCGTGACCGGCGGCAAGGAGCCGCTCGACCATCGCCGTGCCCATGCGACCGGTCCCGATCCAACCGATGCTGCGCCCGTCTCCCCCCACTCCCGTCACCCCCCGGGGCACAAACGATTGCATCGGCACTCTCGCGCCACCTGTCCGGGTTGTCAAGGGACCATCCCAGACCTGCGAGCGAGGCGGGAACCTCCGGGGGATGCCTGCGACCCTGTGCCTACAATCGTGTGCAGCGGTGTTGCAGAGGAGGGGCGCATGGGCGACGAGCTGCTCGCGACGGCGATCGCCAACTGGGCGCCGCGCTTCACCGCGAACGGGATCGACGCCGGCGACTACGCCGAGGTGACGCGCACCGTCGAGCGGTGGGACGACTGGTGCGCAGCATGGTCCCGGATCGGCGCCCGCCACGAGGAGCTCGGGCGCAGGGCGCTCGCGGAGGACCGGACGCGCTCGGCCGGCGAGCACCTCGCCCAGGCGGCGACGAGCTACCACTTCGGGGCGTTCCTCTTCGTCGACCACCCGGACGACGCGCAGACCGCGCACCGTCGCGCCGTGCGCTGCCTCGTCGACGCCCTGCCCCACCTCGACCCGCCCGGCCGGCGCGAGGTCGTCGACTTCGAGGGCGCGCAGCTCTTCGGCGTGCTCAGGCTCCCCCGGGGCCGCGGCCCCCACCCGGTCGTCGTCCTCGTCTGCGGTCTCGACTCGACGAAGGAGGAGCTGCGCCTCGTCGAGCGGTCCTTCCTCGACCGCGGCATCGGTACCTTCGCGCTCGACGGGCCCGGCCAGGGGGAGGCCGAGCAGGCCCTCGCGATCAGGGCCGACTGGGAGGTGCCCGGCCGGGCGGTTCTCGACCACCTCTCCGCGCTCCCCGGCGTCGACGCCGGGCGCCTCGGCGTCTGGGGCGTCAGCCTCGGTGGCTACTACGCGCCGCGGGTCGCGGCAGGCGACGAGCGGGTGCGCGCCTGCATCGCGCTCGCCGGACCCTACGACTTCGGCGCGGCGTGGGACCAGGTCCCGAGCCTGACGCGCCGGGCGTTCGTCGCCCGCTCGCACTCCTCGGGCGAGGCCCAGGCGAGAGAGAAGGCCCGTGCGCTCAGCCTCGCCGGGGTCGCGCCGCGAATCGGCTGCCCGCTGCTCGTCGTCTTCGGCAAGAGGGACCGGCTCTTCGGTTGGGAGGGCGCCGTTCGCCTCTCGGAGGAGGCGCCAGGGCCGAGCGAGCTGCTGCTGCTCGAAGAGGGCGACCACGGCTGCGCCAACGTGACCTACCGGCACCGCCCCTACGCCGCCGACTGGATGGCCCGCCAGCTGAGGCCATGAGACGCTCGCAGGAGGCGCACAGAACGGCGGGCGTGCCCGGCACTCGAGCCGGGCCGGGTGTCAGCCGCCCCGCGGCGGGGCGGTCGACTCCCTGACGACGAGCTCCGGCGGAAGGTAGAGGATCTTCACGGGCGCCTGGCCGCCGGCGATGCGCTCGAGGAGCAGCTGCGCCGCCTCGGCGCCGACCTCGTAGTGGGGCAGCCTCACCGTGCTGAGGGCAGGCTGGATCCGGTCCATCAGGGGCATGTCGTTGAACCCGACGAGCGAGCAGTCCTGCGGGCAGGCGATCCTCCGGCCCCGCATCGAGCGCAGCACCCCGAGCGCGAGCATGTCGTTGGCGGCGACGATCGCGCTGAACCGGCGGCCGCTCGAGCACAGCTCCTCGGCGCAGCGGAATCCTTCCGGCTCGGAGAATGCCTCGGCGAACACGACGAGCTCCGGGTCGGCCTCGATCCCGGACGCCTGCAGCCCGGCGAGGAACCCGAGGTAGCGACCGTGCCCGGTGGAGAGCTCCTGGGGCCCCGCGACGTGGGCGATCCGGCGGTGGCCGAGCCGCGCGAGATGGGCGATGGCGGTGCGGATCCCGAGCTGGTCGTCGACGGAGACGGAGGGAAGGACGTGCTCCTCGACGACCCTGTTGACAAGGACGATCGGTAGGCCGGAGCGGGCAGCGTCCATGAGGAGCTCGTCGTGCCGGCGGGCGGTCGCGACGATGAGGCCGTCGACCGAGCGGTCGCGCATGCCCTCGAGCACCCGCCGCTCGCGATCGGCGTCGTTGTCCGTGTTGCCGATGAGCGCGACGTAGGCCTTGCGCGCCAGGCGGTCCTCGATGCCGCGGAGGATCGGCGGGAAGAGCGGGTTCGTGATGTCCGGGACGAGCACGCCGACCGTGGAGGTGCGACGCGTCTTCAAGCTGCGCGCCAGGTGGTCGGGCCGGTAGCCGAGGGCGCGGGCAGCCGCCTCGACGCGCCGGGCCGTCTCGTCGCGCACGAGCACGCGCGTCTCGCCGTTGAGCGCCCGGGACGCCGTCGCAGGATGCACCTCGGCAAGGCGGGCGACGTCCCGCAGGGTCACCTTCGCGTCCACGCCGACCTCGGTCCCCGGATCGACCTGCCTACGCGGCAGCGCCCGCCCACCGCGGGCGGAGGCATAGTAGACGCCGGCTGGTGCACCGCCGCACGGCGCCGTAGCGTTGCGGCCGTGGTACGGACGTGAGCGACACGGCGACGATCGAGCGCCCGGCGGCCGCCGAGGGCCGCTCCGGCGCCGAGGCGATGATGTGCCGCCTGCTGCGCGTCCCGGTCTGCCCGTCGCCGGCGAACGCGGCCTCGGCGCAGCGGCTCTTCAGCGGGTCGATCCTCCTCTCGGCGCTCCGCTGCCTGCTCAGCTACGTCGTCTTCCCCATCCTGACCCCGCTGCTCGGGGAAGCGGCACGCGTCGGCCCCGAGGTCGGGCTTCCTCTCGGCCTCGTCGCCCTCTACTTCGACGTGCGCGGCATGCGGCGGTTCTGGCTCGCCGGCCACCGCCTGCGCTGGCACGTCACAGCGATCTATGCGGTCGTCATGGCGCTCGTCGTCGCCCTCGTCTCGCTCGACATCGCGCACCTCGCCCGCTAGCCGGGGGGCGAGCCGCCGGGATCGGGCGACGAGCCGCCGGGATCGGGCGACGAGCCGGGCGGCCGGCGGCAGTCAGGCGTCGAGGCCGAGGCGAGCCACGGACTCGACCGCCGAGGAGACCGCCGGCACGACGGCAGGGCTGAACACGGTCGGCACGATGTAGGCGGGCGACAGCTCGTGCTCGGCGACGACGGCGGCGAGCGCCTTGGCGGCGGCGATCTCGAGCTCCTCGGTGATCTTCTTCGCGCCGACGTTGAGCAGGCCCCGGAACAGGCCAGGGAAGACGAGGACGTTGTTGATCTGGTTGGGCTCGTCGCTCCGGCCCGTCGCGACGACGGCGGCGTGGCGGCGGGCGAGCGCCGGGTCGACCTCGGGGTCGGGGTTCGCCAGCGCGAAGACGATCGAGTCCTGCGCCATCGAGGTGAGGTGCTCCTCGGTGACGAGGTTCGGCCCGGAGACGCCGATGAGGACGTCGGCGCCGGCGATGGCTTCCGAGAGCCCTCCTGTGAGGGCGTCGGCGTTCGTGTTCCCGGCGATCCAGCGCCGGGTCTCGTCGAGGTCGGGCATCGACTCGACAAGGATGCCCTGCCGGTCGACGGCGACGACGTCGCCCGCGCCCTAGATCGGA
>JAKAOD010000047.1 GCA_021823365.1 Actinomycetes bacterium
ACAGACCCACCACCTCCTTGACGCCGACGCAATACGCCACATGAGGCCCACGGCCGTGCTGCTCAACACGAGCCGCGGCCCCATCATCGATCAGGGGGCCCTCATCACCGCCCTCGACGAGGGGTGGATCGCAGGAGCCGGGCTCGACGTGCTTGAACGCGAGCCCCCCGAGCTCTCCGACCGCATCCTCGATCGGCCGAACGTCGTCATCACACCCCATTCGGCCGCCTACAGCGAGGAGGCCCTCGGCGAGCTCATCGACACGGCCGTGCGTGACGTGCTTACCGTGTTGCGGGACGAGATACCCCGCCACCTGGTCCCGGAACTGGAGGACCAACGCGCATGAGGGACCTGTTTGCGCTGACCGGTGATGTGGCCGTCGTGACCGGCGGCGCCAGCGGATTCGGAGAGTCGATCGCGCGGTCGCTTGTCGAAGCCAGCGTCCGCGTGGCGCTCGTCGACCGGGACCGGAATGCCTTGGCGCGCGTCGCAGCCGATCTCGGTTGCGCCTCATACGAGTGCGACGTGCGTCACCGCCAGCAGGTCGAAGGCACCTGGCGCTTACTCGAGGACGATCTCGGCTCGGCGTCGATGCTGGTCAACAGCGCAGGAATCGGCGGATGGGGACCTGGCGCCGGCTACCCGGAGGAGCTCTGGCAGGACGTAATCGACATCAACCTCACGGGCACGTTCAACTTCTGCACGGTGGCGGCCCGCTCGATGGTGACAGCCGGCGGCGGCGCGATCGTCAACGTCGCCTCCGTGATGGGCCTCGTCGCGACCTCCGGTCTTGCCGGCTATGCCGCAAGCAAAGGCGGTGTCGTCCAGCTCACCCGAGCGCTGGCCGTAGAGCTCGCGAGCCAGCATGTCCGGGTCAACGCTGTGGCACCGTCAACTTTCGAGACCCCCCTCGTCGCGAGGAACCGGGCAACACGTCCTGAGGTCTACGAGTCGCTGCTTCAGCGCACGCCCCAACGTCGGTTCGGTGAGCCGGACGAGATCGTGGCGCCCGTCCTGTTCCTGCTCAGCCGCGGTGCCTCGATGGTCACGGGTCATGTCCTTGCGGTTGACGGCGGCTACCTGGCGGGCTAACGGACCAGGACTATTGACTACCGAGCGTCGCGCCGAACGACATGTAGCCGTTCTCCCTCTCTCGGACCGCCCGCTATCCGCGGACTGCATTCCGTCTCGTCCGCCCTTACCCCTGCACCGTCCGCACCGGCCGCCACGCCGCCTCCATCCCGAACAGCGCCTGCCGACCGGTCGGTCGCAGGCGCTCGCAGACCGCTTCGTACGACTCGACCGACCTGTCGTGGCGAAGGTGGCCGACCGCGACGCCACGGGAGGCGAGCACGCGCCCGATGAGGAGGTGGCGGTGGCACTCATCCGGCGCCTCCTCCGCACAGAGGATCGCGACGACCTGCCGCGCCGCGGCCTTCTCGAGGCGCTCGATGCTGGCTCCGAACGCGGCCGTCGCGGCGAGCCGGTCGTAGCGGACGTGACCTTCGGCGTCGTAGAGCTCGGGGTCCTCAGGTCGCCCGCCGAGCGTCGCGCCGAAGGAAGCGTAGGCGATCTGCTCCCCGCGGAGGGCGCGGTCGAGCGCGAGCGCGTTGAACTGGGGAAAGCGGGAGCGGGGCACGCTGCGCACGTCGGCGACGAGCGCGACGCGACGCTCTTCGAGCAGCACGAGGACGTCGTCGATCGGAGCGTTGGAGTGTCCGATTGTGAGGAGCTCGGTCACGCTCTACCTCCCCCACCGGGGACCACCCCGCTCCCCTGCCCTCCTGGCCTGCGGCGATGTGCCGGCCCGGGTCCCGACAGCAAGGCGAACACCTGTTCGCCACCGCGCTACCCTACCGGCGTTACGATGGACCCGTCGCCCGAGAACCGCCAGCGGTCGCTCGCGATGTGCTCACTCGGCGTGGCCTCGTGCCCGCTCACGAGGGCTCCCGGCGCCGAGACGACGAGCGCTATTCCTGTTTGCCCAGCTGGTTCGACGCGCCGTTATGCGACGGCTGCGGCTCCGCGTTCGGTCGCGAACCACCGCTCGGCTCTGTCGGCGCGTAGAACCCCTGGCCCTCACGTGGCCGCTCACTGGCCTTGCGCGTCTCTTCCGTGGTAACCGCCGTGGCTGCCATCGCACACCTCCGACCGTGATCAGCCTACCTGCGTCAGGACTGGCACGAACACCTGGTCAGCCCACGACCAGCTCCCGCCGAAGCGACGCCGCTCGACGTTGATCCCGAACGAGACCCTCCACCCGACGACTCCTGGAGGCAGTGGGCCGAGATTGAACAGCACCGTGGTGAGGAGGGTCTCTCCGGCCTCGACGAAGTGTCCCCCACCGCCGGCGGCTGGGCCGAAGACTGCACCCGCTTCCCAGAACTGCCCGTCGACCAGGCCGTCCTCGTCTCGCCATACTTCCGTCACTCGGATCGTCGCGCCATCGTCGCCGCTGAACCTCAGCCGGAAGACGCCCACCGCGCGCACCGATGGCCGGGCAGAAAGGAGCACCATGTGGTCGGCGATGTGCGCTTCCGCCGCCAGAATGGCGGTCGCCTTGCGACCGTAGAAGCCAGCCGCGACCGCGCCAGCCGCGGCAGCCATCAGGGCTGCCGTCGAGCCAACAGCCGCGAAGATGTGCGACCACAGGGCGGCGATCATGCCGCTCGACGATACGAGGCCGGTGCTTCGGGGGCACTGACGACTTCGCTCACACCAAGGCCCTCACGATTTCCGCGGCCGCGGACTCGGCTTGCCCACGAGGCGCCTCACGTCGTCGCCCCGCTCGGCCTCCTCCGCCAGCGCCTCGTTGTCTGCCTCGTTCAAGACGCGACCGGTCCGCGTCCGTAGCGGCGCCCCGCTCGCGCCGTCTCGCCACGAAAGCGCCCGCCGCGCGTACTCAAGCGCCCGGCCGTCGGCGACCGTCGTCGTCGAGACCCGCAGCACCCGGTAGCCCTCGACAGCGGCGAGGCTGTACTTCTCGGCGTCTCGCTCCGCGCCGGCGCCTCGGACGTGCCGGCCGCCCGAGTGCAGGCCGCCGTCGACCTCGCAGGCGAGGAGCTGTCCTGGCCAGGCGAAGTCGAAGCGGGACTCGCGGCCGGGCACAAGACGGACCTGGCGCTCCGGTACGCGTAGACCCGCTCGTTCGATCTGGTGAAAGAGCGCGTCCTCGAACTGCTCTCGCTCGAGCCGGGCGAGCCGGCGCTTCGCGTCGGGCGGTGTGGATTGCCGCGGCACCACACTCTTGCTGTTTGGAGTCGCCACTGAGCAGATGCTCCGCCGTGACGACGGCCCAGTGATGCGACCGACGCAGATACAAACCTTGAATGTTTCTACGGCTTCGGTAGATGCTTCTCGCATGCCATCCAAGTACGACCCGCTCAAGCAGTACCTGCTCGTCGCCGCTCGCGGTCCAGTCGAGATGTCCTTTGCTGAGATCGAGCGACTCCTCGGTCTCCCTCTGCCCAGGTCAGCACGCCATTACGATGCCTGGTGGCTCGACGCAAGCGCCGGGACAACCCACGTGCAGGCCAGGGCGTGGCTGGACGCACATCGCCGGGTTGAACACGTCGATCGCGCGGGAGGTGTCGTCCGCTTCGGCGCCGTTCGCCCGTAGCGCAACGTCATTCAGTCGGGACGTGCCCCGCTGCCCGAGGATGCCCGCCGCCTACTGCGCCGCCTCGATAAGCACCTCAGGGACCGCGACGCCGAGCCGGCGCGCCGTCCGGATCGCATGGCGGTCCGTCGATCCGGCGACGTAGGCGACGGCGATCTGTTCGACCTCGAGCGCGTGGGTGAGGCGGGTGCGTGCCATGTCCTTCGGGTGGACGAAGACCTGGGTCTTTCCCGCCAGGCGCCGGAAGGCCGTCGAGTGGGTGATCCGGTCGTAGTCCCGCTCGAAGCAGGTCCACCACGGATCCGGCTCCTCCTCCCGTGCCCGCACCCCGCGCCAAGGGATCCGGTCGCGCCCTCGGCGAGCCAGGCGTCGCCGGCCTCCTCCCGCTGTGCCCGGTCGAAGACGCCCTTCGGCTCGATGCAAGGCGGGTCGCCTTCGTGCGGGACCACGGCGGGCAGGTCAAGCGAGGAGCTCTTCGTTACCGCCATGGAGGAATTTCCGCCTCACGCAGGGACGTCACCGTCGGCGTGCTCAGGAGACCTCCGCGTCTTGCTGGCTGTGGTGGCTCAGCCCGCCAGGTTCCGAGCTGCGTTCCCCGGTCGATTCACGGCGCGCTGATGTTCAGGTCGACTATGGGAGGAGCTGAGCCGGAGGAGCTCCGGTAGGTCCGGGCAGTGATCTCCAGTGCGCCGAACACCCTCTTGCTGGTCGCAGTCTCAAGACCGTGCTTGTTGGTGTTCAGCACCCGGCCAAGGCACCACGCTTGTGCCGCCCTCCCCGACAGCTCACCACAGACGAGCGAGTCGTACATGACCTGCCGTTCGAGTGTCTTCTTACTGTGAACATCGAGCACAGTCACGGTCTGGACATCGACCACCTCGGGGTAGCCGAGTATCTCATCGAGCGTGAAGAGGCCCGAGTCGTGGCCGAGCACGCGGGGCACGCCCTTCACCGCGCCGGCCTTCTCGAAGACGGTTGCCTTGCCCGCTATCGCGCGGAAGGCCGCCTCCACCTGTGCCCTTGTCAACCCAATGCTGGGCTCGAAGCCATCGTGAGGGCTCCGCTCTGGTCTTCCGCCAGCACGTGACGCGACGGCCGCGGCCTGTCCGGGCATGCTCGCCACGAGGACGACGATGGCCAGCACGACGCCAGAAAGGGCGGCTCGTCCGATCAGGTGACGGTTCGCGCATGCTGAGATGCGCCAACTCCCGGATCTCACGGCGCGTCCTCCTCGTCTACTTGACTTGCGCACGCACACAATGGTCATCTAGGAGGGGAGCGCGCCGCGGCGTGCGACCTCCCCGTACCACAAGCCGCTGTCCTTGACGACGCGCTCTTGAGTTCCGAAGTCGACGTAGACGATGCCGAAGCGCTTCGAGTAGCCGTGCGCCCACTCGAAGTTGTCGAGCAGCGACCAGACGAAGTAGCCCTGCACCGGCACGCCCTCCTCCCGGGCGCGCAGCACCTCGGCGATGTGGGACTCGAGGTAGGCGATGCGCTTCGGGTCGTGCACCTGCTCACCCTCGCGCCGGTCCTCGAACGCGGCGCCGTTCTCGGTGACGAAGAGCACCGGCAGCTTGTAGCGAAGGTGTACCTGGCGCAGGATCAGTCGTAGCCCATCCGGGCGGATGACCCATCCCATCGCAGTCCTCGGGGCCTCCGGCTCCTCGACGGCATCAAAGCCCGCCCAGCTCGTCGGGTCGTGACGGGCCTTGAAGCCGGAGTAGTAGTTGATGCCGGCGAAGTCCGGGGGGACCCGGAGCTCCTCCATGTCGTGCTCATAGCCGGCAGGCAGGTAGGGGCGAAGGATGCGCTCGATCTGTTCCGGGTAGGCGCCGTGGACGAGAGGGTCGAGGAAGAGCGGGAAGCTGAGCCAGGCGTGGGCTGTCGCGGCCGCGGCGATGTCGTCCGCCGCGGCGCTCGCCGGCCAGACGGCGGCGTTGTGGAGGACGATGCCGACCGACGCCTGCGGGACGGCCGCCTTCACGGCGTGCCAGGCGGCGGCGTGCGCCCGCAGCTGGTTGTGCACGGCATGGCCTGCCGCGTAGATGTTGCGGATGCCCGGGGCGTGCGCGCCGGCGAGATGTCCCTCATCGGCGACGACAAATGGCTCGTTCAACGTCGCCCACCACCTCACCCGGTCGCCGAGGGCAGACGCGACGACCGACGCGTACTCGGCGAACCACGCCGCGACGTCGCGGTTGGTCCAGCCGCCCCGCCGCTGCAGGACCGAGGGGAGCTCCCAGTGATGGAGGGTGACGAACGGTTCGATGCCCGCTTCGAGCAGGACGTCGAGGAGGCGGTCGTAGAAGGCGATCCCCGCCGGGTTCACCTTTCCGACCCCGTCGGGCAGGATGCGCGGCCAGCGGATCGAGAAGCGGTAGGCACCGAGCCCGAGCCGGCGCATGATCTCGACGTCCCCGCCGAAGCGGTGGTAGTGGTCGCAGGCGACGTCCCCGGTCTCGCCGTCGTGGGTGGCGCCCGGCGTGTGGGCGAACTCGTGCCAGATGCAGCGGCCGGAGCCGTCGGCGAGGGGCGAGCCCTCGATCTGATACGACGACGTCGCCGCGCCCCAGTAAAAGCGGCTGTCGGGCGTCGCCTCATGGAGCGTCACGGGATCTCCTTCCTGTCGACTCTTGGGACGCGGCCGAGCGATGCCGCGCCGTCGTCGCGGGTCGTGACGGCGCGCACCGTCACCTCATTCGTAAAGGACGCAGCGGACTTGGTGCCCGGAGCCGACCTGGCGCCACTCGGGGAGGGTCGCTGAGCACTCCTTGCGCGCTCGCGGACAGCGCGGTGCGAACGGGCAGCCGCCCGGCAGGCTGGTCAGGTCTGGTGGGTCACCACGCGCCTCGAAGCGCCTGCCCGCGCCGAACTGGCTCGCCGGGTCCGGGGCCGCGCGGCGGAGCAACTGCGTGTAGGGGTGCCGGGGCTCGCCCATGACCTGTTCCGAAGGGCCCACCTCGACGAGGTGGCCGGCGTACATGATCGCGATCCGGTCGCTCATGTACGAGGCGCCAGCGAGGTCGTGCGTCACGAACAGGAGCGACAGCGACTCGGCCTGCTGGAGGTCGAGCAGCAGGTTCATGATGCTCAGCCTGATCGACACGTCGAGCATCGAGGTCGGCTCGTCTGCGAGCAGCAACGCAGGCCGCGCCGCCAGTGCGCGTGCCACCCCCACCCGCTGGCGCTGGCCGCCGGAAAGCTGGTACGGATACCGCCGTAGGAAGTCCTGCGGGGGCACCAACCCAACTCGCGTCAGCAGCTGCTCGACGGACTCCGCCTCGGTGCTCTTCGGCACCACGTTGAAGGTCCGGAGCGGGCGCGAGACGCTGTAGCGGATCGTGTGGAGCGGGTCGAGAGAGGTGTAGGGGTCCTGGAAGATCATCTGGACATGGCTCCGGTGCTGCCGGAGGCGCCGTTGGTTGAGCTTCGTCGGGACTGGGTCCCCGAGCAAGCGGATCTCGCCGGAAGTTGGCCGCTCGAGGAGGGCCACGGTGCGCGCAAAGGTCGTCTTGCCCGACCCTGACTCTCCGACGAGCCCGAGCACCTCGGCTCGCTGGACGGCGAGATCGACCCCGGACAGCGCCCGCACGACTGTGGCCTTCCCGAGCCGACCCACCGTGTAGGTCTTGGTGAGCCCCTTCACCTCGAGCACAGGCGCCCCGCCTCGCCCGTGCCCGGCCTCGAGATCCTCGCCCACCTGCGTGCTAACCACCGGACGCCAACCGGTCTTCCTGGTCGTCCTCGAGGTCTTCCATGCCGGCTCCGGCCGAGACGTCGGTCGGAGCTGCCGAGCCTGCATAGAGGTGGCAGGCCACGCGGCGCACTTTCCCGGTCACCGCGTCGGGCGGCTCGATCATGTCGCAGGTCCCCGCGATCATCTTCGGGCAGCGCGGGGCGAAAGCACAGCCCTGTGGCAGCTGACGGAGGTCCGGCGGCTGCCCGGCGAGCCCCTCCAAGCGTTTGCGCTGACCACCCACTGGAGGGAAGGCGTGCATGAGCGCTTCGGTGTAAGGGTGTTCTGGGCTCTCGTAGAGGGCGTGCGCCGGCGCCTCTTCGACGATCGCACCGGCGTACATGATCGCGATCCTGTCCGCGATCTCGACCAGGAGCGACAAGTCATGGGTGATGAAGACGACGCCAAAGCCGAGCTCGTGGCGGAAGTCGTCCAGCATCTGGATGATCGACCGCTGTACGACGACGTCGAGAGCGGTCGTCGGCTCGTCTAAGAAGAGCAACTTTGGCCGGAGCGCGAGCGCGAGGGCGATCACGGCTCGCTGGCGCATGCCGCCGGAAAGCTGGTGCGGGTACGCATCGAGGAACCGTTCCGGGAGCTTCACACTGGCGAACATCTCCTCGGCACGTGCCGATGCCTGCTCGGCCGAAGCGATGCCGTGGAACTTCATGGCGTCGCGGAATTGCTCGCGAATGCGCGCGACGGGGTTGAGGACGTTCATCGACGCCTGGAACACCATCGAGATCTCGGCCAAGCGAAGGGCCCTCAGCTCTTCTGTGGAGAGCCGCATCAGGTCGGTTCCCCGGAAGAGCACCTGCCCTGATAGCACCCGCCCAGGCGGCTCGAGCAGCCCCGCAGCCGCAAAGGCAAGCGTGCTCTTCCCACAGCCGGACTCACCGGCGAGGCCCACGACCTCCCCGTCGGCGACGCTCAGGCTCACACCCCGCACGATCGTCGTCACGTCGTGCTCATCCCATCCGTATCCGACGCGAAGGTCCCGGACCTCGAGCAGCGGGCCCAATCTCAGTTCCTCCTGAGGCGAGGGTCCGCGACCTCGTCGACGGCGAAGTTGAGCAGCCCGAAGCCTGTGCCGAGGAGCAGGATGCAGAGGCCAGGCAGAAGGAGATAGATCCACCCACCAAGGAGCATCGCGTTCGCGCTCTGCGCCCAATAGAGCATCGTCCCCCAGGAGACCGCGTTGATGTTGCCGAGGCCCAAGAAGTCGAGGCCCGCCTCGGCCAGCACCGCGTACAGCGCCGCGCCGAAGAAGTTCGCGACGAGCACCCCGAACATGTTCGGGACGATGTTGAACAGCACGATGTGCCAGCGGCTCTCCCCCGACATGCGGGCCGCCTCCACAAAGGGCCGGTCCCGGAGCGCGATCGCCTGGGATCGGAGCACTCTCGCGCCCCAGGCCCACCCGGTGATGACCAGGACCGCGATGATCACCGAGATCCCCTTGGTCGTCACGTAGGAGGTGATCACGATCAGGAGAACGAGGCTTGGGAGGACGAGGAACACGTTGGTCACCGACGAGAGCACGGCGTCCACGTAGCCTCCGGCGTACCCGGAGAACACCCCCATCAAGAGCTGGATGACCGTGATGATGGCGCCGGTTATCAACCCGACCTCGAGGCTGTCGCGGGACCCGTACACGAGTTGTGAGAACACGTCTTGGCCCTGTGGCGTCGTGCCGAGCAAGTGCTTGGCGCTGACGCCGAGCATCGGCACGAAGTTGATGTCTGTCGGTGAATAAGGGGCGATCACCGGGGCCAGCAGGGCTACTAGCCCGAAGAAGAGGAGGATCCCCGCGCCGGTGAGCGCGCGCCGGTTGTGCAGGAGCGCGCTCATGAGCGGTTCTCCACACGGATGCGCGGGTCGAGGAGCACGTAGAGGAGGTCAGCGAGGAAATTGGCTATCAGCACGCCCACCACGATCACGAGGAAGATCCCCTGCATCAGCGGGTAGTCAAGGCTCGTCACGGCCTGGTAGAGGAGATAGGCGATGCCCGGGTAGTCGAAGACGTACTCGATGAAGATCGCGCCGGCCACGACGAATCCAAGGGCGAGCGCGAAGGAGGTGAAGCTCGGCAGGATGGCGTTGCGCGCCGCGTAGCGCGCGGCGACCACGCGGTCGGGCAACCCCTTCGCGCGGGCGAACTTCACGAAGTCATCGGAGAGGACGGTGATCGTCGTGTTGCGCATCAAGATGATGTAGCCGCCCATGGACACAGCCGTCAGGGTGAGAGCAGGGAGCGCCGCGTGGCTGATCACGGCGCCGAACCCCGACACGCTTGCCAGCCCCTGGCCGCCGGCCGTCCCGCCCGCGATAGGGAACCAGCCGAGCCTGTAGGCGAACACGTACAGCACCAGCAAGCCGATCCAGAAGACCGGCATCGCCCCGAGCATCACGCCCATCGGCACCATGATGCTGTCGAAGGCCTTGCCGCGGTGCCAGGCGGCCAGCGCGCCGATCGCCGTGCCGAAGACAAAGGCGATCACCGTCGCGAAGCCAACGAGGCCGAGCGTCCACGGCAACGCCTGGCCGATGAGCGTCGTCACCTTCTCGGGGAAGTACGTGAGCGACACCCCGAGCTGCCCGGTGAGCGTGTGCCCGATATAGGTGAAGTACTGCGCCAGGGCGCCCTGCTTCGTCTTCAGGCCAAACGCGATCTCGAGGGCGTTGGCGGCCTGAGGGGTCAGCCTGCCCTGGTAGCGGGAGAGCATCGTCTCGACCGGGTTGCCGGGCATCAACCGGGGCAGCACGAAGTTGAACGTCAGCGCCGCCCACGCGGTGAGCAGCAGCAACCCTACGCGGCGAGCAAGGTACCGCACAGCTTCAGCCTCTCTCGCCGTTGGTTCCGGTCTCGGTCCGAGTCAGCGCTACCCATTATATGACCATTGCAGGGCCCGCCTATCGGCGGGCCCTGCAATGCCGGGACCTGACCAGCATCACTTGTGCGGCCATCCCCCACTCCGGCTTCGGCCTACTTGAGGTGCACGTTCAGGTAGTACATCTCGCCGCCGCCGCCGAAGGTGTCGCCCGCGTCACCCTCGTTGTAGGGGTTGGACGGGCTCGGCCAACCGGTAAATGACTTCGTCGAGTAGTCCAAGAAGTTCGGTCGACCCGTGAGCGCCACGACCGGGACGTTGCTGAGGACCGCCTTCTCGATCGTCACCATGGCGGCCTTCTGGGTAGGCAGGTCAGTCGTCGTCGCGTACTTGGTCAGCGCCGAGGTGATCGCGGGGCTCGTGAAGCGCTCCCAGTTGGTCGAGGCAGACTTGCCGACCGGCGCCGTGTTGTTCGGTGACAGCAGGTAGTAGTACTCGTAGTACGGCGTCACGTTGTTGCCGTTGCCCCAACTGATCATCATCGCGTAGTGCCCGTAGTCCTGCGTGGACGCGTAGGTCGAGTACGGCTGCGCGTCGATCGTGGTGTGGATCCCCAGGGGGAGCAGCTCTTGGCCGATGGTCTGTGCCATCGAGGCGAAGTCCGACCAGCCGGCACCCACCAGGATCCCGAACGAGGGGAGCGCCTTGCCACCGGGGGCCTCCAACGAGCCGTTCACCAGCTTGTACCCGTGAGACTCAAGCAGCTTCAACGCACCCGTCGGGTCGTACTTCCACTCCATGCTGCTCAGCGACGTCGGGACCCACTCCTTCTGCTGACCAGGGGTGACACCGGTCTCGAGCAGGCCATTCCCCGGAGGGATCGCGCCGAAGTAGGCACGTTCGGCCACGACGTTGTCGTTGATCGCCATCGCCACGGCCTCGCGGAAGTAGAGGTCGTTGAACGGAGCGACAGCGGTGTTCATGTAGAGGAAGTTGAAGCCGGTCACCGGCCACCAGAAGTGGTTCGTTGCGGGGCTTGCGGCGACAAAGCTCTTGCTCGGGTCGGTGATCGCGTCGTAGGTGAAGGCGGCGTCGCCCTTCATCACGAGTAGCTGGGCAGTGGAGTTGGACTTCACCGCCGCCATCGTCACCTCGCTCAGGTGTGGCTCACCGGGCATCCAGTAGTGAGGGTTCTTCACGTAGGTGACCTCGGTGTTGCTGTAGGACTTGAGCAGGAACGGACCGGTCCCGACCGGGTTC
>JAKAOD010000048.1:0-10086 GCA_021823365.1 Actinomycetes bacterium
ACCACCGGCGCCCCGAGGGCGGCGAGCTTGCGTGCGGACGCCACGATCATGAGCGCACCCGGGGAGAGTCGCGCCAGCACGGCGGCGCTCAGCTGCTGGTTGCCCCGCCCGAGCAGGACGCCCTGGCCGCCGATCACGCCGAGCACGAGCGCGGCGTCGGGCGACGCGGCGACGAGCGCGAGCAGCTCCCGCTCGCTGGCGTCCGCCTGGAGCAGGCGCCCGTCGCGCGCCGCGTCGACACCGAGCGGGGTGGCGGCGAGACCGAGGTGCTCGAGGATCTTGCCGGTCGTGCCTCCGGGCCCGAACAGGTACAGCCGCCCCGGCACGAGCTCGCCAGCGACCGCGGCGCACAAGGCGTCGAGCTCGGCTGCCGAGCCGGCGGCAGCGGAGCTCTTCGCGCCGAGCAGGCGGCCGTCGCCGAGGTCGGGCACGACCGCCATCGCGACGAGCGCTCCGAGCGGCGAGGCCGCGTCGCTCACGTCGACGATCTCCGCCGGGGCGACGGCGCGGACCTCCCGGGCGAGGAATTCGCCGGCGAGGTCGCCGGCGAGGTCCGCACCCGCGGCGAAGACCCCCGAACGCATCTTCACCCCGCTCGGGACACCGAGGATCGGCACGGACGTGCCGGTGCCGCGGACCACGTCGGCAGCGGTGCCGTCGCCCCCGGCGAAGAGGACGAGATCGACGCCGGCGGCGGCGAGCATCGCCGCCGCGCCCGTCGTGTCCACGCCCGAGGTCACGTCCCCGAGCGCGAGGTCAAGCAGCTCGGCCTCCCCGCCGACCGCCGCCACGACGTCGGCGCCCATCGACGCCGGGGCGGCAAGGAGCCGGACCCCACGGTGCGCCGCGAGGCGCCGCAGTGCCCGCGCCGCCCGTGACGCGGTGACCGGCGCGGCGCCGCGCCGACGCGCCTCTGCGAGGAGCTCGGGACCGTCGGTGCCGTGCAGCCCGACACGGCCGCCCATCCCGGCAACCGGATTCACCACGAGCCCGACGAGCCCGGCCACGGGGCGGATCAGGCTCGCGCGAGCTCCGCGGCGACGTCGTCGAGCGCACGGCGCGTCCCCGCGACCATCGCGTCGATCTCGGACTCCTCGACGACGAAGGGCGGAGAGAAGGCAATGGTGTCGGCGGCGGGGAGGGCCCGCGTGATCACGCCGTAGTCGCGGCTGCGAAGTGTCACCCGTGCACCGACGCGCTGCGCGGGGTCGAAGACAGTCAGCGGATCGCGCCGGGCGACGAACTCGACCGCCGCGATCAGCCCCTCACCGCGGACCTCCCCGACGTGGGGGTGGTCGCTGAAGGCCTCGTGGAGGCGGTCCTGGAGATACGCACCCCGCTTCGTGGCCTGCTCCACGAGCCCGTCCCGCTCGAGGATCTCGAGGTTCTTCAGCGCCACCGCGGCGCCGAGGGGATGGGCCGAGTACGTGTAGCCGTGACCGAAGACCCCATAGCGCTCGCCGCCGGCGACGAGCGCCTCCCAGACCTTCTCGGAGACGAGGCACGCCGACAGGGGGAAGTAGCCCGAGGTGATGCCCTTCGCGACGGTGATGAGGTCCGGTGCGATGTCGAACACCTCGGTGCCGAACCAGCGGCCGAGCCGACCGAAGCCGCAGACCACCTCGTCGGCGATCATCAAGATGTCGTGACGGCGAAGGACCTCACCGATCGCCGCGAAGTAGCCGGCGGGCGGGACGATGACGCCGCCGGCCGCCTGGATCGGCTCGGCGATGAACGCGGCAACGGTGTCGGGCCCCTCGTCGAGGATCACCCGCTCGAGGTCGGCGGCGAGGGCGGCGACGAACTCGGCGTCGCTCGTGCCGGGGTCGGCCTCCCAGAGCCGGTGCGGCGCGCGGGTGTAGCGGATCATCGGCAGCGGAACGTCGAAGCCGTCGTGGAGGTTGTCGAGGCCCGTGAGGCCCGCCGTCGCGATCGTCACGCCGTGGTAGCCACGGTGGCGAGAGATGATCTTCTTCTTCTCCGGGCGCCCGAGGACGTTGTTGTAGTACCAGACCATCTTGATCTGCGTGTCGTTGGCATCCGAGCCGCTGTTGCCGAAGAAGACCTTCGCCATCGGCGCCGGTGCCATCCCGATCAGCTTCTCGGCGAGCAGCGTCGACGCGTCGTTCGCCATCGAGGAGAAGGAGTGGTAGTAGGGCAGGCGGACGCACTGCGCGCGCAGCGCGTCGGCCATCTCCTCGTTGCCGTAGCCGACGTTCACGCACCACAGCCCGGCGAGCGCATCGAGGTAGCGCTTGCCCTCGCTGTCGGTGAGCGTCGAGCCGTGGCCCTCGACGATCATGAGGGGACCGGCCGCCTCGTGCTGGCGCAGCGCGGTGAACGGATGCAGCGCGTACTTCTGATCGACGGCCCGCAGGTCGCGCCCGGAACCGCCGGAGGTGGACTCAGACTGCTGCATCTCGACCTTCTCCTCGGAATGTCCGCGAAGCGAACAACCGCTCGATTGACGAACAAGCGCGAAGATAGTATCTAGACAGCGATGATGCGACTGGCAAACGAGTACCGGGCCGTGGTGCGTGAACGCGCCGCACGCCTCCGGGACTCCGGCCTCCTGCGCGAGGACCTCTTCATCGGCGGGGAGTGGGTGCCGGCAAGCGACGGCGCCCGTCTGGCGGTCACCGACCCCGCGACGCACGAGCAGATCGCCGAGGTCGCCTCGGCGACGCCTGGCGACGTGACCCGTGCCGTCGCGCTCGCCGACGAGGCGCGGGCGAGCTGGGCCGAGATGCCGGCGACCGCGCGCGCCGACATGCTCCTCGCCTGGCACGACCTGCTGCGGGCGAACGAGGAGAGCCTCGGCACGCTGCTCACGCTCGAGATGGGCAAGCCCCTCGCCGAGGCACGGGGCGAGATCGCCTACAGCGCCGCGTTCATCCGCTGGTTCGCCGAGGAGGCGCGACGCGCCTACGGCGAGGTGATCCCGACCAATCGCGCGGGGCGGCGCCTCTTCGCGCTGCGCCAGCCCGTCGGGGTCGTGGCGGCGATCACGCCGTGGAACTTCCCGGCGCTCATGATCGCCCGCAAGATCGCGCCGGCGCTCGCCGCCGGGTGCAGCGTCGTGATGAAGCCGGCGAGCGAGACCCCGCTCTCGGCACTCGCCCTCGCCGAGCTCGCCCAGCGCGCCGGCCTGCCCGCTGGGCTGTTGAACGTCGTGCACGGCGAGCCGGCGACCGTCGGATCCGTGCTCACCGGGGACCCCCGCGTGCGCATGCTCACCTTCACCGGCTCGACCGACGTCGGCAAGCTCCTGATGACCCAGTGCGCGGGCACGGTGAAGCGGCTCGCCCTCGAACTCGGCGGCAACGCCCCCTTCATCGTCTTCGACGACGCCGACCTCGACGCCGCCGTCAAGGGCGCGATCGACGCGAAGTTCCGCAACGCCGGTCAGACGTGCGTCTGCGCCAATCGCATCTTCGTCCAGGCCGGCGTCCACGATGCCTTCGTCGAGCGCTTCGCCGCCGCGCTCACGACGATGACCGTCGGGCACGGGCTCGACCCCGACGCCGTGATCGGCCCGCTCATCGACGAGGCGGCGGTCGAGAAGGTCGAGCACCACCTCGCGGACGCCACCGCGCACGGTGCCCGCATCGTCGCCGGCGGCACCCGCCACGCGCTCGGCGGCACGTTCTTCTCGCCGACGGTCGTCGTCGACGCGTCGCCGGAGATGGAGCTCGCGCAAGCGGAGACGTTCGGACCCGTCGCGCCGTTCTTCCGCTTCGAGACCGAGGACGAGGCGATTGCCCTCGCGAACGCCACCCAGACCGGCCTTGCGGCGTACTTCTTCAGCCGCGACGTCGGACGGGTGTTCCGTGTCGGTGAACGGCTGGAGTTCGGCGTCGTCGGCGTGAACACCGGCGCCATCTCCTACGAAGGCGCGCCGTTCGGCGGCGTGAAGCAGTCCGGCCTCGGGCGCGAGGGGGCCCGCGAGGGGCTCGAGGAGTTCCTCGAGGTCAAGTACCTCTGCATCGACGGCCTGCAGGCGGCACCGTGAGCGATGCCGGACCAGTGAGCGACCCTGCCGACGTGCTCGGCGAGCTGTCCGCCAAGCAGGCGATCACCGAGGTGCTCGTCGCCTACTGCGCACACCTCGACCGGATGGACCTCGACGCGCTCGTCGCGCTGTTCACCGAGGACTGCGACGTCGACTACGGCCCCGAGCCGCGCCTGCGAAGCCACGGTTCCGCCGAGCTGCGCCGGGACCTCGAGCGCATGTGGCGCTGGGCGCGGACGTCGCACCACCTCTCGAACGTGCTCGTCGCCCTCGGTGCGCAGCGCACGAGCGCGACGGCGACGAGCTCGGTCTACGCGTGGCACGAGCGCCCCGACGGCGGCACGGCCACGATGATGGGCCAGTACCACGACATGCTCGTGTGCCGGGACGGCGTATGGAAGATCGCAACCCGCCGCCAGGTCCTGCTCGGCAACGACGCCGGCTTCCAGGTGAACATCAACCCCTTCGCGCGCCTCGCGCCGCCCGCCGCGCGCTGAGGGTCCCGAGCTCGCGCGCGTCCGGCGACGCCGCCTACGCGCTCTTCGCGTGGAGCTCGCCCATCAGCTCGTCGAGCTGCGTCATGTGCCCGGCGAGCACGCCGAGGCGCTCGAGGCCCTCGTCGCCGAGCTCGGCGAAGGTGGTGATCGGCGGCCGCACGTCACCGACCGGATACCCGGCGAGCGCGGCGAGGCGCTTCGAGTAGCACTGGTGGCCGTAGGTCGGGTGACCGGCGGCGATCGTGTGGTCCATCGCGTCGATGATTCGCTGGATGCGCCGCGCGTCGTCGATGCGCCCCGCTTCGAGAAGGTCCCACATCCGGCTCGAGGCGCGGGGGATGTAGTTCCCGTAGGGGTTGACGTAGCCGATCGCCCCGAGAAGAAACGAGTCGACGGCGCGCTCGCCGGCGTAGACGTTCATGACGCCGTCAGTCGCCTCGATCACGTCGCGCACCCGCCCGAGGTCACGGCTCGACTCTTTGATGTAGCGGACGTTCTCAAAGGCTTTGGTGAGACGGGCGACGAGCGCCGCCGACATGTCGACGTTCGAGGTGACCGGGTTGTTGTAGAGCATGATCGGGAGGCTGACCGCCTCGCTGATCGCCCGGTAGTAGCGGAAGATCTCGTCGTCGGTCGGGGTGTAGTAGTAGGGCGGGAGCACCATGAGGCCGTCGGCGCCGAGCGCCTCGGCCTGCCGGCTGTAGGCGACCGCTTTCGGGGTGTAGGCGTTCATCGTGCCGACGAGCACCGGGACGCGCCCCGCGACGTGCCGCACCGTCGTCTCGACGACCTCCTCGCGCTCCTCGTCGCTGAGGGTGAGGTACTCGCCCGTCGTGCCGAGAACGATGACGCCGGGCACGCCCACCTCGAGCTGCCAGGAAAGGAAACGACGGAGCGCCTCGGCGTCCACGTGGCTCCCGCCTTCGGTGAAGGGCGTCACGCAGACCGTGTAGGCACCGTGCAAGCGAGGGGGCATCGACGTCCTCCATATGAACAACTATTCGCATAATGTACCTCGCCGACATGGCGGCACCCGACGGCTTGCGAGCACTGCCCGACCGAGCGCCGCGCCCCGCGCTGCGGCCGCGCTACGACGTCGCCGTCGTCGGCGGCGGCATCACCGGTGCCGCCACCGCCTACCACCTCGCGTCGGCCGGTGCCGCCGTCGTGCTGCTCGAGCGCTCCGAGGTCGGCACCGAGGCCTCGGGGCGCAATGCGGGCAGCCTGCACGGGCAGATTCAGCACGAGCCGTTCGCGCGCCGCGGGGAGACCTGGGCGCGTGCCTTCCTCCCGGCGCTCGGCTTCCTCACCCGCTCCCTCGAGCGCTGGGCGACGCTCTCCGCGACGCTCGGTGCCGACCTCGAGGTGACGACGAACGGCGGCCTGCTGCTCGTCGACGACCCGGCGCACCTGCCGACAGTCGAGGCGAAGGTCGCGCTCGAGCGGGAGTGCGGCATCGACGCGCGCGTGCTCTCGCGCGCCGAGGTGCGCGACCTCGCCCCGTGGGTCTCGCCACGCGTCGTCGGCGCCGGGTTCAGCCCGATCGAAGGAAAGGCGAACCCGATGCTCGCCACGGCGGCCTTCGCGCGCGCCGCCGCGGCGGCAGGGGCCGAGATCTCGACACGGACCACCGTCAGCGAGATCGAGCAGGAGCGTGACGCCCTCCTTGTGCGGACGACGCGCGCGACGCTTCGCGCCGAGCGCGTCGTGCTCGCGTCGGGGAACGACCTCGGCACGCACACAAGGAGCCTCGGCACGCCGCTTCCGGTGACCGCCGAGCCGGTCCAGGTGAGCGCCACTGAGCCCGTCGCACCGCTCATCAAGCACCTCGTGTACTTCGCCGGCGCGCGCCTCACCTTGAAGCAGGCGCGCGTCGGCTCGCTCCTCATCGGCGGCGGGTGGCCCGCACGCCTCCATCCCGACACCGGCTACCCGCTCGTCGACGTCTCCTCGCTGCGCCAGAACCTCGCCGTGGCGGTGCGGGCGGTGCCCCGCATCGCCGATGCGCTCCTGCTCCGCTCCTGGGCAGGCATCGGCAACGCGACCCCGGACCTCTCCCCCATCGTCGGCGCACTGCCGGGCAACGCCCGCGTGCTCGTCGGGATCTACCCCCACATGGGCCTCACCGCTGGACCTCTGATGGGCGAGGCGCTCGCCGCCCTCGCGCTCGGGCTGGCGCCGCCGCTCGACCTCGCACCCTTCGGAGCCGAGCGCTTTCTCGACCGGTAGGTGCTCCGGGGCAAAGGGCGCGCCGTCCCGGGCTGCTGTTCGCATCCCGTACAACTCGCCGCTTGACGAACCATGGCCGCAGCACTAAGAGTGTGCCCGTGAGTCAAGGCCACGGTGGCTCTGGCCTCGTGCCGGCGCGGACCTCACTCGGTGCGGCGCGCCGGCGTGGATCCTCTCCACGGGGAAACGCCGACGAGACGCAGGGGACCGAGCCCGGCTCACAGCGCAGGAGAGGTACCGTTCGCGGCGGCCTGTCGCGAGCAGACGGCCCGCTCGTGACGAGCCGGTTGCGGCGTTCCGCACAACCCGGGGTCCGCCGCAGCCACCGCCACGCGCCGACCGCATCGGCAACGCCAGCGACCGCTGGTCAAAGGGGAGGGACATGACAGTGAGGGGATCCATTGGCTCGCACGCTCGTGCGCACGGGCTGCGACGCACGATGCTGCTGGCGGGCACGGCGGCCGTCGCCGTCGCGACCGGGAGCGCCGGCGCGGCGGCGAGCGCGCCGAGCGTGCACCGCACCCACGCCACGCACGCCGTCGTCATCGACGGCGCGACCGTGAGCGTCGACCCGGCTCTCGCGAAGACGGTGCCTGCGAAGGTGAAGCAGCAAGATCTCGTCGACATCACCTACAACGACGCACCCCCCGACGAGCTCGTCACTGGCGGCGCGCTCGTCGGCTGGGAGGTCGACCTCGGCAGGGCGGTCGCCGCGACCCTCGGGGTGCCGTGGCACGCCGTCGCCTCCGGTGCCTTCGACAGCTTCATCCCCGGGCTCCAGAACGGCCGCTACAACACCTCATTCACGTCGTTCATCTACACGCCCGCCCGCGTGAAGCAGATCAACATCGTCACCTACTACAACGTGGGCACCGGGTTCGCGGTGAAGAAGGGGAGCACGATCCACATCACAAAGCCGACCGACCTGTGCGGCAAATCGGTCGCCGTCATCGAGGGCTCCGCCTTCATCGAGCAGCTCGATGGGATCAACCCCTCCTGCAAGGCGAAGGGCCTCGGCGCGATCAACGTTGCCTCGTTCCCCTCCGACTCGGCCGCCGAGCTCGCCGTGAGCAGTGGACGCGACCAGATCTACTCGAGCTCGGAGGACCAGCTCTCCTGGCTCATCCAGCAGACGGCACACCAGTTCGTGCTGCAGCCGCTCAACTACATGCCGGTCCCCGAGGGCGCCGGCGTCGCGAAGTCGGCGGGCATCACGACCCAGGTCGCCCGGGCGATGGACCACCTCATCGCGACCGGCGCCTACGCCAAGATCATGAAGCACTGGAGCCTGACCTACGGGCTCGTGAAGTCGGCGCGCATCTACTCGTGATCGCGTCGTCCTGCTAAGACGGACGCCGGTGGCACACGCACAGAACGACAGCCCGGAGGGCGCTCTCGCCGCTTCGGTGGCCGTGCCTGTGGAGACCGCCGGAGAGGCGACGCCGCGCCGAGCGGCCGGCTTGCGGAGCGACCTGCTCCGCAAGCCGGCACGCTTCACCCTCGCCGCGGTCGCCCTCGTGCTTCTCGCGATGCTCATTCACCTGCTCGTCACCTCGAGCAGTCTCCAGTGGGGCGTCGTCGGGCACTACTTCACGAGCTCCGAGGTGCTCCAGGGCCTCGTCCGCACGCTCTACCTGACCGCCATCGCGATGGTGCTCGGCATCATCGGCGGAACCGTCCTCGCCCTGATGCGGCTGTCGAAGAGCCCCGTGCTCTCGTGGGCCGCCTCCTCCTATCTCTGGCTCTTCCGCGGGACCCCGCTGCTCGTCCAGATCCTCTTCTGGTTCAACATCGCGTCCTTCGTCCCGCGCATCTCGCTCGGCGTCCCTTTTGGACCGAGCTTCGCGAGCGCGAACACCAACAGCCTCGTCACGACGCTCGTCGCCGCGGTGCTCGGCCTCGGGCTGAACGAGGCCGCCTACATGGCAGAGATCGTGCGCGCCGGCATCGTCTCGGTCGACACCGGACAGCAGGAGGCCGCGCTCGCCCTCGGCATGACCAAGCGCCTCGCCTTCCGGCGGATCGTGCTCCCCCAGGCGATGCGCGTCATCATCCCGCCGACGGGCAACCAGACGATCGGGATGTTGAAGGGAACGGCGCTCGTCAGCGTGATCTCGCTTCCGGAGCTCCTCTACTCGGTGCAGCTGATCTACGCGAAGAACTTCGCCACGATCCCCCTTCTCGTGGTGGCGAGCCTGTGGTACCTCATCGTCACGACCGTCCTCTCCATCGGGCAGTACTTCATCGAGCGCAAGTACGGGCGCGGCCGCACGCGTACCGAGGCCCCCACGCTCCGCCAGCGCCTGCGCGGCGGCCGCCCGAACGTCGCCGCGCTCGGCACGAGCGTCGGCGACGCGCTGTAGTGAGCCCGCGACCTGGAGGGAGGGAGCACCCGTGCGAGCAACGCCCGCGGCGCCGACGCGTCCGATCCTCGAGGTGAAGAACCTCTGCAAGCAATTCGGCTCGACCGTGGTCCTCGGCGGCGTCAGCTTCGCGGTGGCAGCGGGCGAGGTGCTGTGCCTCATCGGCCCGTCGGGCTCGGGCAAGAGCACCCTGCTCCGCTGCGTCAACTACCTCGAGCAGCCGACGAGTGGCGAGATCTACCTCGACGGGGAGCTCATCGGCCGCCGGCGCGAGAACGGTCGGCTCGTCGACTTGCGGGCGAACGAGCTCGCGGCGCAGCGCGCGGAGATCGGGATGGTCTTCCAGAACTTCAACCTCTTCGCGCACCTGACCGCGCTTGAGAACGTGCTCGAGGCGCCCCTCCACGTCCGCAAGCAGCCCCGCGACGCCGTCGAGCGGGAAGCCCGTGACCTGCTTGCCCGCGTCGGCCTCGCCGAGCGCGCTGCCCATTACCCGTCCCAGCTCTCCGGCGGCCAGCAGCAGCGGGTCGCGATCGCGCGTGCACTTGCCATGCACCCGAAGCTGATGCTCTTCGACGAGCCGACCTCCGCGCTCGACCCCGAGATCGTCGGCGAGGTGCTCGAGGTCATGCGCCAGCTCGCCCTCGACGGCATGACGATGGTCGTCGTGACGCACGAGATGGGCTTCGCGCGCGAGGTGAGCGACCGCGTCATCTTCATGGACGACGGCACGATCGTCGAGGCCGGCGAGCCCTCTGCCGTGCTCGGCAATCCGTCACACCAGCGGACGAAGCAATTCCTCGCCCGCATCAACTGACCCGCATCGACTGACCCGCATCGACTGACCCGCATCGACTGACCCGCATCGACTGACCCGCATCGACGGAACGGAGGACGCCCACCAGTGAAGCTCGGCGCGAAGGTGCCCAACAGCGGAGCGTTGCCGCTCGAACGCGGAATCGGCACGATGGCCGCCGAGCTCGAA
>JAKAOD010000048.1:10096-11447 GCA_021823365.1 Actinomycetes bacterium
GAATCCGTCGGCTTCGAGTCGCTCTGGGTGAGCGACCACGTTGTCATGCCGTCCGTCGTCGGCTCCCGCTATCCGTTCGCGGCCGACGGGAAGGCGACGTGGCCCTCGGACACGCCCTACATCGACGCGATGGTGGCGCTCGCGCTCATCGCCGGCGCGACGGCGCGCGCCACGCTCGGGACGGCGGTTCTCGTGCTCCCCCAACGTCAGCCCGTCGAGCTCGCGAAGCAGGCGGCATCCCTCGACGCGCTGAGCGGGGGGCGACTGTGCCTCGGAGTCGGCGCCGGGTGGCTGGCCGAGGAGTTCGTGGCGCTGCAAGTGCCGTTCGCGTCGCGCGGCGAGCGCTTCGAGGAGTGGATCGCGCTGCTGCGCGCGTGCTGGACGGGGACACCGCCGGCGCACAACGGCGCGCACTACCGCCTTCCCGCGGGCGTGCTCTGCTACCCGACGCCCGTCGGACGGATCCCCTTCCTCGTTGGCGGCCACTCGCCGGTGGCCCTTCGGCGGGCGGCGACGATCGCGGAGGGCTGGCTCGCCCACCAGAGCGCGGCCGCACTCGACCTCGAGGGGCTCGCAGCGGGGACGGCGTCGATGCGCGCCGCGGCCGAAGACGCCGGCCGAGATCCGAGCGAGCTGCGCACGACGCTGCGGATCATCGACTCAGCGACGCGGATCGACGTCGTCGCCGACGCGCTGCCCCTTCTCGCCGACGCCGGCGTCGACGAGGTTGTCGTCGATGTCGACTGGACGACGCGCGACGCAGCGAAGTCCGCGTTCGCGCGCCTGGCGAGCGCCGCGGGTGCCTGAGCCGGTCGGACCGTCGCTCCGCCCGATCGCCGTCGCGGGCGTCGACGCGATCCACGAGCCCGAGAACGCCGCGCTGGTGCGCCCGCTCGCCCGCGTCGACGAGGGTGCTTCCTCGCTGAGCCTCACATGGGTCGAGCTCGACGGGCGCCACCGCCGGGTGCGCTCGGCGCGCGCGACGCGGGTCTACTTCGTCCTCGACGGCGAGTTCGTCTTCCAGGTCTCGGGCGAGGTCGCCCACACCGTCCGGCGCAACGAGTGCATCGTCGTGCCCCGGGACCGCGCCTACGCGCTCGAGGGCAAGGGGACCTACCTCGTGCTCAACACGCCGGCGTTCACCCCCGGGGACGACCTCTACGAGGAGTAGCGAACCTCGCCCGCTGCGCGGCGGCACGGACGAGGTGACCGCCCTCGTCGACGACGGCCAGCGCGTGGTTGTCCGTCGCCCAGTCCACACCGCCGAAGCAGTCGGCGCGATCCTTCATGCCAGCCTCCTCGCTGATAGCCCAGTGGGGAAGCACCCGGTGGTCCATGGACGTGTCAGCCG
>JAKAOD010000049.1 GCA_021823365.1 Actinomycetes bacterium
CGCACGATGGACGCCGCGCCCACGAGCTTTCCGGCCTCGTCCGAGACGAAGACCGTCGAGAGCGCCTCCGGCGCGGCCTCGCTCGTCCGCACGGCTTCGATCGCCGCCGAGACGAGCGCCGACTCGCGCAGGCAGATGAAGTCCGGGCTCATCAAGCCGCCTGCGGTCTCGGGGTTGTAGCTGAGCAGCGTGCGCACCTTCGAGCGCTGCTTCGGCGGAAGGGCGTCGAGCACCGGAAGGCGCCGCCCCTGGTCGAGGTCGACGAGGAGGTCGGCGGCGTCGTCCGGGGCCATCGTCGCGAGCAGCCTCGCCGCGTCGTCGTCAGAGCGCTCTCTCAGGAACTCCAGCTGGTGCTCGGTGTCGAGCTCCTCGAACACGTCGGCCTCGAGCTCGTGGTCCTGGCCCACCGCCTCGATGATCTCCTCGCCCTCCTCGTGCGACGCCGCCTCGACCAGGTCGGCGATCTGCGCGGCGCGCAGGCGGGCAAGCTTGCGGTAGGGGATGCGCATTCGCGCCGTCGGCACGTGGGCGACGAACGGCTCGATGCTCGCCCAGTCGACCAACGACCTCGACCGCACGCGCCGTGCGAGCGACCGCGGCAGGAGCCGCCGGAGCACGCCGCGCCCGGACGGGTCGACGCCGACGACGCGCCACTCGACGTCGACGCAGGCGAGCTCGATCTCGTTGGCACGGATGAGGCGCGCGCCGACGACGTTGATCAGGTGACGGGACGACAGATCGCGCGCGAGCAGGAGCTCCCCTGGTCGGCGCTCGAAGCGGCCGAGGTCGACCGTCTCGCCCGCGAGGCGCGCCCCGTCGGCCGACAGCTCTGCGACCCCTCCGATCGGAAGGAAGAGCTCGCGGCCGCCGATGCTCACGACCAGGCCGGTCACGGGCGGGTGCGCCTGGCCGTCGAGCCGGACGATCGCGTCCTCGACCCGACCCACGCGCTCGCCGCTCGCGTCCCTCAGCGCGCTCCGGACGAGGCTCGAGAGGTGGAGCACCGCCGGCGGCATCGCCGACATCAGCGCGGCCCGCCCGCCGGCCGGCGCCTCAGCTGGACCACGGACGAATCGTACCGGCCGGCGGGCGGGCGGGGCGTGGCCGTCGGTATGGTTGGCCATGCGCTACCGCACGCTCGGCACGACGGGAGTCCAGGTCTCGACGTACTGCCTCGGGACGATGATGTTCGGCGCCTGGGGCAACGACGATCCCGACGACTGCGTCCGCGTCGTCCACGCGGCGCTCGACGCCGGGATCAACTTCATCGACACCGCAGACGTCTACTCGGCGGGCCGGTCCGAGGAGATCGTCGGGCGGGCGCTCGCCCGCCGCCGCGACGACGTCGTGCTCGCCTCGAAGGTCCACGGCCAGATGGGGGACGACCCGAACCAGCGCGGGAGCTCCCGCCGCTGGATCGTCCGCGAGGTGGAGGCGAGCCTCCGCCGGCTCGGGACCGACCATCTCGACCTCTACCAGGTCCACCGCCCCGATCCGTCCACCGACGTCGAAGAGACGCTGTCGGCGCTGTCCGACCTCGTCCACCAGGGCAAGGTGCGGGCGATCGGCAGCTCGACGTTCCCGGCCGAGCTCATCGTCGAGGCCCAGTGGGCGTCCGAGCGGCGTGGGTTGGAGCGCTTCCGCTGCGAGCAGCCTCCGTACTCGATCTTCGCCCGCGCGATCGAGGGATCCGTGCTGCCGACCTGCCAGCGCTACGGGATGGGTGTCATCGTCTGGAGCCCTCTCGCCGCCGGATGGCTCACGGGCCGCTACCGCTCGGACGCGGACCTCGACCTCACCCGGGGTCGCGCCTCGAGGATCCCCGATCGCTTCGACCAGCGCCTGCCCGGCAACCGCCGCAAGCTGGAGCTCGTCGGCGAGCTCGAGAAGGTCGCGGGCGATGCCGGCGTCTCGCTCACCCACCTCGCCCTCGCCTTCAGCGTCGCCCACCCGGCGGTCACCTCGACGATCATCGGGCCACGGACGATGGACCAGCTCGAGGACCTCCTAGCCGGGTCGTCCGTCGAGCTCGACGACACGACGCTCGACCGCATCGACGAGCTCGTGCCGCCGGCGACGACCTTGAGCGCCCCCGATGCGGGCTGGACGCCGCCGGGGATCGCCGAGGCGGCACTTCGGCGGCGGGCACCGGGAACGCGGGCCGCCGGCTGACTGCCCTCGGACCGAGCGCGCGAGGGCTCGGTCAGATCACCCCGGCCCGCAGCGCGTAGGCGACGGCGTGGCAGCGGTTGCGGAGGCTGAAGCGCGAGGTGACGTCGTGGATCACGTTCTTCACCGTGCGCTCCGAGTAGGAGAGCTTCTCCGCGATCTCGGCGGTGTCGAAGCCGTCGGCCACCAGCCGGAGCACCTCGATCTCGCGCTCGTTGAACCCGTTGAAGTGGATCCCGCGCGGATGGAGGACGTTGCGCTGGAGCCGCCCAACCTGGGAGAGCAGGGAGCCGAGCAGGTCGGGCGGCAGCGCGCCGTGCCCCTCGGCGGCGGCGTGGACCGTCGCGGCGAGCTTCTCGGGAGCGGCGTCGACGCGCCGCACGATGGCGGAGGCGCCGGCCTCGACCGCGGTGAGCACGCCCTGGTCGTCGGCGGTCGTCGCGACGAGGAGGACGTGGTCGGTGCCGCCGCGCAGCAGCGTCCGGATGGTGCGCGCCGCGTCGTCGTCGACGGTGTCGACGACGACGATCGCGACCGTCGCCCGTTCTGGCTCGTCGACCACCGCGAGCCCGTGCTGCCCGCGCAGCTGCGCGACGAGTCCCGCCCTCGAGATCGGGTCCGCCGAGGCGACGTAGGTCGGGATGGGGCCCGTCCCGAACTCCTGCTCGCGCATCCGCTCGTCCATGGCTCCCGCTCTGCAGCTTCCCCCCGGAGCCCGCAGGTCGAGCCGAGCCGGGTCGTCGAACCTGTTGACTTCGCGCTACTCGGTGACAGCACTACTCGGTGACAGAACTAGCCGAGAGTGTAGGTAGCCGCGTCACGGCGTGCACATATTGCCTCCCGGCCCTCGCCAGATCTCGCGGCCCTCGCCGCGTGCCCGCCCTCCGGCGGGCGGCGGAGCACCGTCAGAACTCGGTGATCGCGAGCAGGGCCGACGAGAACTCCTTGAACTCGGGCGAGGTGGTGATCGGGAGCAGCGCCATCAGCTTGCCGACGTCGCCGTCGACCTGGATCCGGCCCTGCATGAACGCCGCCGTGGCGTCGAGCTCGCCCCGCTGTACCGCTGCGGCGTCGTCATAGCTCTCGCTGAGCGTCACCTCGGCGTCGCCGAGCTCGCCGAGCCGCGACTCGACGAGGTGCCCGTCGACCACGATCCAGTAGTACGCCACCTCACCGTCCGGCCCGTCTGTCACCCGGTACTGGAGCCGGGCAGTCGCGCCGGGGCGCTCGGGCTGGCCCTGGGCGAGACGCACGCTCTCGTCGAGCCACTCCTGGCTGAGCCACTTCGCCATCGTCGCCTCCCTACGCTCCGGCCGTCGGCCGGCTCCTGCAGCCTGCGTGCGCCGCGCCGGCCGCTCGCCGCCGCGAGCGCCCGTCAGCGCGCCCCGGCCCCAAGGCTCGCATCGGCGAGCACGCGCACCCCGGCGAACAGGTCGTCCTCGGGGAGCGGCGCCTCGACCAGGCTCTCGGCACGCACGTAGTGATCCTTGTCGTAGATCGCCTGCTCGATCTCCTCCGGCAGCCCGAACCAGAAGCCCGAGCGCGGGTCGACCTGAGTGGCGTGCGCGAGGAGCGCCTGCTGGCGCACGCGAGCGTAGCCACGAAGCGCGACCGCGGTCGTCGGCGCCTCGCCGGGGAGCCGATCGAGCCACCCGTCGGCGATGCGCTGGGCGTAGGGCGACTCGAGCCCGAGCTCGAGGAACTTCTCATGACGTGCCAGCGCCTGCTCACGCGACCACATCGTGTAGTAGAGCTTCAAGGGTTGGAAGGGCTCCCCGGCGGCCGGGAAGGCCCCGGGATCTGCCGCTTGGCGGAAGGCGGCGAGGGTCACCTCGTGGGCGCGCAGATGATCGGGGTGCGGGTAGCCCCTCTGGTCCTCGCCGTAGCTCACCAGGACCTGCGGTCGCTCGCGACGGACGAGCGCGACGAGGCGGCCGACCGCCTCCTCGAGCGGGGCTCGGGCGAAGCAGCGGGGATCGGCATTGGCGGCGCTCCCGGGCATGCCCGAGTCGCGATAGCCGAGCGACTCGACGACGTCGTAGCCGATGACCTCCGCCGCGGCGGCCAGCTCGCGGGCGCGCACCGCGGCGATGTCCGACCGGACCTCCGGCAGGTCCATCGCGGGGTTGAGGATGTCGCCCTCCTCGCCCCCGGTGCAGGTGACGAGGACCGTGCGCACGCCCTCGGCGTGGTAGCGGGCGACCGTCCCCGCGCCCTTCGACGCTTCGTCGTCCGGATGGGCGTGGACGGTGAGCAGGCAGAGACCCCGGGCCATCTCCCGACGCTACCGCCACCGCCGGCCCGGGCGAGCGCCGGACGGGCGCTGCCGGGGCATATGCTCGTCATCAGGGCGGGTGTCGGCGCGCCGTGCGCACGGAGGACCCGCCGTCGGGCACGCGAGCCGGGTGGCAAGCCCGGGAAGGGGCGATCAATGGGCGTGATGAAGCGCCTGTCGGGCATCGTGCAGGCCAAGGCGAACAAGGCCCTCGACAGGGCGGAGGATCCCCGCGAGACGCTCGACCTCTCCTATGAGAAGCAGCTCGAGCAGCTGACCCAGGTCCGGCGGGGGCTCGCCGACGTCGCGACGGCGCGCAAGCGGATCGAGCTCCAGGCTCAGCAGCTCCAGAGCAGCGCGGCCAAGCTCCAGGACCAGGCCCGCCAGGCGGTCGGCCAGAACCGCGAGGACCTGGCTCGCGAGTTCCTCGGACGGCGCGCCTCCATCGCGACGCAGCTGCAGGACATGAAGACCCAGCACGAGCAGCTCGTCAGCCAGGAGGAGCGGCTCGTTGCGACGACCCAGCAGCTCCAAGCGCGCGTCGAGGCGTTCAGGACCCAGAAGGAGACGCTCAAGGCCTCCTACACCGCAGCCCAAGCGCAGACGAAGATCGGCGAGGCGGTCTCGGGGATCTCGGAGTCGATGAGCGACACCGGCCTGGCGATGGAGCGGGCCCGCGACAAGATCGCCAACATGCAGGCCCGCGCCGGGGCGGTCGACGAGCTTCTGTCCTCGGGCGCCCTTGAGGACGTCTCCGGCTCGACCGACCCGCTGCAGGCCGAGCTGGACAAGGGAACGCGGACCTCGCAGGTCGAGCTCGAGCTCGCCCAGCTGAAGAGCCAGCTCGGCAGTGGCGCGCCCGCCCAGGTGGCCGGAGCCGGCGCGCCCCAGGCGGCGATCGAGACGGGGACCGGTGCCGCGGCCGGCGCAGGGCCGACCGCTGCGCCGGGGACGGCGGCCGCGGGCGCGGACACCACGGACGACGAGGAGCCGGTCGACGGCGAGCCGGCCGACACGGCCGAGACCGCGGCGGGGCAGGCGGGCGGCGACCTGTTCAGCCTCGGGCAGGGGGCGGGATCGTGATCGTGCGCGTCCTGGAGGAAGGCCAGTACGAGGTCGACGACGCCCACGCCGCCCAGCTCGAAAAGCTGGACGCCGCCCTCGAGCAGGCCATCGTCGACGGCGACGAGACGGCGTTCTCCTCGGCGCTCGGAGCCCTCCTCCGGGAGGTGCGGGCCTCGGGTCACCCGCTCGACACCTCGAGGATCGTTCCCTCGGACCTCGCGCTGCCGAGCCCGAGCGCGAGCCTCGCAGAGGTCAAGGCGCTGCTCGCCGAGAGCGACGCCAAGCTCAGCGGTACTACCTAGGCAGGAACAATGGCTGCACGCACCCGTTACCCGACCGACAAGGGCCTGACCACCCGCATGCTCTCGACGGTCTTCCTCCTCGGCCTGCTCTACGCGGCCTTCGTCGCGATCCTCGTGGCGGTCCACGTGAAGCTCGCGCTGATCCTCGTCCTCGCCCTCGGGATCCTGTTCGTCCAGTACTTCTTCTCGGACAGGATCGCCCTGTACTCGATGGGCGGCCGGATCGTGACGCGCGACCAGGCGCCGCGCGTGCCGGGGGGCACCGAGCTGTTCGCCGTGATCGACCGCCTGGTCGCCCTGGCGGACATGCCGCACCCACAGGTCGCCATCGCGAACAGCGACATGCCGAACGCCTTCGCGACCGGGCGGGACCAGAAGCACGCCGTCGTCTGCGTCACGACCGGTCTCTTGCGCAGGCTGGACGAGCCGGAGCTCGAGGCGGTCCTCGCCCACGAGCTGTCCCACGTCGCGCACCGTGACGTCGCGGTGATGACGATCGCGAGCTTCCTCGGCATCCTCGCCGGGCTGATGACCCGGATGTTCTACTTCGCCGGGCTGTTCGGAGGGATGGGCGGGTACGGCGGCGGCCGCGGCGGTGGCGGCCGCGGCGGCAACAGCAACGCCGGCGGCCAGCTGGTCCTCATCGAGCTCGGCATGGTGCTCGTCTCGGCCGTCATCTACGCGATCAGCTTCGTGCTGATCAGGACGCTCTCCCGCTACCGCGAGCTCGCCGCCGACCGGTCCGGCGCGATACTCATAGGCCAGCCGGCGCTGCTCGCGCAGGCACTGGTCAAGGTGAGCGGCGAGATGTCGAGGATCCCGAGCCGCGACCTGCGCGCCGCCGAGCATTTCAACGCCTTCTTCTTCGCGCCGGCGCTCGCTCCGGGCGCGAGCATCTCGACGCTGTTCGCCACCCACCCGCCGCTCCAGCGGCGTCTCGACCAGCTCGCCAAGCTCGACGCCGAGATGCGTCGAGGCGCGGCGTGAGCCGGGACTGACGAGCAGCTCAGAGAAAGCGCCGGTCCAGGACCTAGCCGTGGGGCTCCTCGACGTCATCCTCGGCCGGACGAAGCCGGTCGAGGCGAACCTCGACAAGCTGTTCGCCCTTCCCGGCGCGCGCATCACGCTCGAGGCGAGCGAGGGCCTCGTGCCGACCGGCCAGGCGGGCGTGTGCTTCAAGCCGTCGGCCGGGCAGGGATTCGCCGAGACCGAGCAGGAGATCGCCGGGATGCTGGCGGGGGCCAGCTCGGGAGCGTCGGCGAAGCTGAGCGAGGAGGCCGACGAGTACGGCTACCGGTGGGTCGTGGTCGGGGACGCCGACTTCGACGACCTCGTGACGCACGCCCACTTCGTCAACTCGACGCTGCGGGAGCACGGCTACGGCCCGCAGCTGCTCTGTTCCGTGTTCGGGTTCGCCCCGGGACCGGCGCCTGGATCGGCGCCCGGACGGAGTGGGTCCGTGCGGGCGAGCACCTACCTCGTCTACCTCTACAAGAGGGGGACCTTCTACCCCTTCGTGCCGGCCGGGGCCGAGCGCCGGGACAACGAGGCCGAGCTCAGGCTCAAGGCCGAGCTCGGCAAGGACCTGAGCGTCGAGCCCGACCTCGAGCGCTGGTTCCCGCTCTGGGGCCTGCCGGTCTACTGAGGCCCGCAGCTGCCCGAACCGAAGCTCAGCGCCGCCTCGCTCTACGCGGCGCGGGCGCGATGGTGGCGCTCGGGGCGACGAGCGCGCAGCCGGGCCGGTAGGGGTCCCAGGCGACCGGCGCCTCGAGCATGTAGGCGCAGATCGTCTCGACGACGAACGCGGGATCGAGCGTGCTCTCCCCGCCGGCCGCCGGCGCGAGCGCCGGCTCGAGCACGGATGGCGCGTCGGCAGCCCAGGCCCGCCCGTCCACCTCTGCGTCGGTCAGCCGGAGGGCGAGCGGGAGGAGGTCGCGGCGTAGGGGCAGCCTGCGGCGCGCGAGCCGGACCCAGGTCTCGTAGCGGTCGTGGTAGTGCAAGCGCGGGCCGTGCACGACGAGGACACGACCGGCACCCGTCGCGTTGTGCAGGGCCATCGGATGGAGCGGCCCGGCGCCGGCTCGGCCGAATCGCCGCCACTCAAGGCTCGGGAGCCGCTCGTCGACCTCGACGACGGCCAGCCCCGCCGGGCGCAGCTCCCGCAGCGTGCAGCTCCCGGATGCGAGCGCGGCACGGCTCGCCTCCAGCCCCGCCAACTCGGATCGGTAGTGCGCCTCGTAGCTCGCGGGGTCGTCGAGGAGAGAGGGGAGGAGCTCGAGGAGCTCGGTCAGGCCCTTCCCCGCCGCCTCCAGTCCCTGGAGCGCCATGACGACGCGGGCCGCGCGATCGTCGCGCACGACGGCGAAGTCCCCGGCACGTGCCACCTCGACCAGCAGGGCGGCGCGCGCGGCGGCGCCGGCGGGGTCCGCCAGGACGAAGGCGGCGGCCAGACCGTCCTGGTCGAGATGATCGACGCACACCGCCTCGGCCTGGGCGCACCAATGGCGGCGCTCGGACAGATAGGCGAGGGCGATCTCCGCCGAGAGGTCGCGCGCCAGCTCGGGGGGCGTCGGGACCGACGGCCAGTGGCTCAGGGTGAGCAACGTCTCCGGCCGCGGCGCGCCGTCCACCATCACGTGCGGCCTGCCCGCGAGCTCCTCGACCGGGACGAGGGGGAGCGGCGGCGGGAGCCGCCCCGATCTCATCCGGCCTGCGCCCTCCTCCGGCTCCGGTCGAGCGCCTGGAGCAGCACGTTCTCGTAGTGGACGAGCCCGACGACGCTGAGCGGGGCGTCGGCGCCGGTGGCGATGGCGACCCGCTCGGGAACGACGCCCCAGATAGCCTCCCCCTCGTCCTCCCAGCTGCTCAGCGTCTCCTCGAGGTCGCGGGTCCCGGTCCTCGCGGCGCAGATCACCAGGCCGCGCCGGGTGCTCGCCGGGAGCAGCTCGATGGTCGCGCGGACGCGGCTCGGCTCGGGCCCGCCTACTCGGGTCGGGATGACGACGGCGTCGGCGCGCTCGAGCGCCGTCCGCACGGTCTTCTCGTCGCCGGGTGGCGAGTCGACCACGACGAGGCGCTCGGGGGCCGACTCCATCGCCCGGGACAGCAGACGCGCGGTCGGCGCCTCGACGAGGCGCACGCCGTCGATCGGCGACTGCTCGAGCCACTCGGCACCTGAGGCCTGGGGATCGGAGTCGACGAGGGCGACCGGGCCACGTCCGGACCGGATCGCCGCGGCTGCGAGGTACACGGCGGACGTCGTCTTGCCGACGCCGCCCTTGACGTTGGTCACCGCGATGACCGTGCGCATGTCCCTCCTTCGGAAGTGCCACCCGCCTCGCCCATCATCGCCCGGCAGGAGCCCTCGGGCCAAGCGGTCCGCTAGGTCGCGATGTCGACGACGACCGGGGCGTGGTCGCTGGGCGGCTCGGCGAGCGCACCTTTCCTCCTCGCGTCCCGGTCGACGAATGCCCGCTCGACGCGCGCGGCAAGCGGGCCCGAGAGCAGCGCGAGGTCGATCCGCATCCCCTCGCCCTTGTGGAATGCGCCTCCCCGGTAGTCCCACCACGAGAACGGGCCGACCTCGCCCTGGGCCTTGTCCCGCACGACGTCGCGCAGCCCCCACTCGACGACGCGGGCGAGCGCTGCCCGCTCGGGCGCGCTGACGTGCGTCGCCCCGGCGAACTGGCCGATGTCCCAGACGTCGCGGTCCTCTGGGGCGACGTTGAAGTCGCCGCAGACCGCCACGGCGCCGCCCGCGTCACAGGTCGTGTCGAGCTCGGTCCGCAGCCTTCCGAGCCAGTCGAGCTTCGCTTCGTAGAACTCCGATCCGACGAGGCGCCCGTTCGGGACGTAGACGCTGAGGACGCGAACCCCGCCGCAGGTCGCGGCCAGCAGGCGAGGCTCGCCGGGCGAGCCGGGGTCGTCGTCGTGGAAGCCGGCGCACACGTCGTCGAGCCCGACGCGCGACACGATCGCGACGCCGTTCCACCGGCCGGTGCCGTGATGGGTGCTCTCGTAGCCGAGCGAGTCGAAGACCTCGCGGGGGAACGCCTCGTCTGACAGCTTCGTCTCCTGGAGGCAGAGGACGTCGGGCCGGGCCGCGGCGAGCCACGCCTCGACGCGGGACAGGCGAGCCCTCAGGGAGTTGACGTTCCAGGTGGCAAGCCGCATGCGGGCCTCACCGCTCGACGAGGACGAACAGCAGGTCGGCCTCGCACGCCAGCTCGCCGGCGACGAGCGCGCGCCCGCTCCCCCGACCGGCGCGCGAGCTGACCCGATCGAGGCGCACCTCCAGCTCGAGCACGTCTCCGGGGCCTGCCTGACGGCGGAATCGGGCGCGGTCGATCCCGCCGAAGAGCGGGAGCCGCCCGGTGAAGCGGTCGTCCGCGAGCAGCGCCGCCGCGCCGAGCTGGGCGAGGGACTCGACCATGAGCACGCCGGGCAATGTCGGGCGGCCGGGGAAGTGGCCGGCGAAAAAGGCGTCGTCGGCCGACAGACGCCAGCGACCCTTCGCCGAGACCCCGGGGTCCAGCTCGTCGATCTCGCTCAGGAACAGGAACGGGCGTCGATGCGGCAGCAGCTCCTCCGGCGCGGGGAGCACCATCCCACCTCCTCGATCTCTCCGCGAGCCCGGCTCGCTCCGCCGGCTACCGGCCCGCCCGGCGACCGGTCGACCCGGCGACCGTCCCGGTGGCTTCGGTCGCCTTGGCGGCCTTCGTGGCTGCGGTCGCCTTGGCGGCCCTCGTGGCCGCGGTCGCCTTGGCGGCCTTCGTGGCTGCGGTCGCCTTGGCGGCCTTGGCGGTGCTGGCGGCCTTCGTCGCCGGAGTCGCCACCTTGGCCCCCCTTGCCGGCTCGGCCGCCGCCGCGCCGGCTGCTCCGGTCTTGGCCGCTGCCCGCGCCGAGCCCGGCGCCTTCGCCGGCCGGGCCGCCTTTGCCGCCTTTGCCGCCTTGGCCACCTTCGGCGCCGGGGTCGCCGGCTTCGGCACCGCCCTGGTGCCCTTGGCGGCCTTCGTCGGTGCGGCCGCCGGCTCCGGCGCCGCCTCGGCGGCCCTCCCTGCCGACCTGGTCACCTTGACCTCGGGGATCGCGGCCTCGGTCGCCGACTTGGCCGCCGGCTTGGCCGCCGGCTTCGCAGCCTTGGCCGTCGCTCGGGCCGTCGTTGCCCTGGTCCTGGCCGGCGTGGCACCCGCGTGCGCGATCGGGCCGACGGTCTTGGCCGCCCGCTTCGACGGCACTCCTCCTCCTGCCGCGGCCGCGGCCTTCGCCGGGACGCGCGCCATGCGGACCTCCGCCTCGACGGTCTCCTCACTCGGGTGACCCGAGACGACCGCGATGTCGGGGAGCGCCAGCTCCACCCCCCGGCGGAACGGGTCGAGCGCCGTGACGACGAACTTCCGCTGCTCGTCCCGCCTGAGCACCTCGCGCGCCGAGCGCGGAGGAGGGTGGCCGAGCCCCGACAGCGGCACGTAGCAGCGGACGTCCCCGTAGCGGGCGACGGCGCCGTGCGAGGTGAAGGTCTCGACCAGGGCCTCGATCTGCTCGCCGAGAGGGTGCTCGGCGATGAAGCCGATGAACGTC
>JAKAOD010000050.1 GCA_021823365.1 Actinomycetes bacterium
CCGCCCTCGGCTTCCTGCACAGTCCGGGACCTCTTCTCGTCCTGGACGCCGACGGCCTCGTCGTCGACGCCAACCTCGCGTTCGCCCGTCTCGTCGACCGCCAGCGCGAGTCCCTCCTTGGCCGGCCGATCTCGGCTTTCAGCCACCCCGACGACGCTGCCGCGGCTCGGGCGGTCCACGCCCGGGCGCTCTCCGAGGGGCGGTCGTGCGCCTACCCGCACCGCTACTCGCGCCCGAGCGGCGTCCTCGTCGCCGCCGAGTGCGACGTGGTGGCGGTCGCCGGCGGCGACGGGTCGCCCCTGCTCGTCGTGACCTCCCGGGACGTCACCGGCGAGGAGGAGATCGCGGCGGAGCTCGAGTTCCAGGCGTACCACGACGTGCTCACCGGCCTGGCCAACCGGGCTTTGTTCGAAGGCCGCCTTACCGAAGCGCTCGACGCCTGTGGCTCGGGAGGCCATGCCGCCTTGATGCTGCTCGACCTCGACGACTTCAAGGCGGTCAACGACACGCTCGGCCACGGGATCGGCGACGAGCTGCTCGTCGCCTTCGCCGAGCGGCTGCGGCACGCGACGCGAGCCGAGGACACGCTCTGCCGCTTCGGCGGGGACGAGTTCCTCGTGCTCGTCGAGGGTCTTTCGAGCCCGGCCGAGGCCGACGAGATCGCCGGCCGGATCCTCCAGGCGTGCTCCACGCCGTTCAAGCTCGGTGCCCTCACCGTCATCCAGAAGGCGAGCATCGGCGTCGTCCCGCTCGAGCGGGGGGCCTGCGACACCCGCCGGGTGCTCGAGTACGCCGACACGGCGATGTACGAGGCGAAGCGCCTCGGCAAGGGGCGGCGGGTGGTCTTCGACCCGGCGGTGCACGAGCGCGCCGTCGAGCGCTTCGAGCTGGCCCGCGACCTCGCCCACGCCATCTCGCGGGGCGAGCTCGCGATGCACTACCAGCCACTCGTCGACATCGCGAGCGGAACGGTGCTCGGCTTCGAGGCCCTGATGCGCTGGATGCACCCGACTCGGGGCTTGGTGCCGCCGACCGTGTTCATCGAGATCGCCGAGCAAGGCGACCTCATCTTCGAGCTCGGCGCCTTCGCGCTGCGCGAGGCGACGCGCGCCGTCATGTCCTGGACGCTGTCGACCGGGCCCGGATCGGCGCCGTACGTCTCGGTCAACCTGTCGGCCCGCCAGCTCAGGGACTCCGGGCTCGTCCGTGTCGTCGAGGAAGCGCTGACGGCGAGCGGCCTCGAACCGGACCGGCTCGTGCTCGAGGTGACCGAGTCGGTGGCGCTCGTCGAGGGCGACTCCTCGGCCGACACGCTGCGCCGGCTCTCCGAACGGGGCGTACGGATCGCGATCGACGACTTCGGGACGGGCTACTCCTCGCTCTCCTACCTCCCGAGGATGGTTCCGAGCATCATCAAGATCGACCGCTCCTTCGTCGCCGGCTTCCAGGACGACGCCGACCGTGTCGCCGTCCTCGAGAGCGTCGTCGGCCTCGGCCACACCCTGAACGCGACGGTGGTCGCCGAGGGCGTCGAGACGCGTTCGGAGCTCGACGGCCTGAGAAGGCTCGGTTGCGAGGTGGGACAGGGCTTCCTCTTCTCGGCGCCGCTTCCGCCCGAGGAGATCCCCGTCGCGCTCGAGCGCATGGGGCCGATGCTCGCATGCCTGACTTCGCCAGGGGGAGATGCGCGCGATGGCCACCATTGACGTCGTCGTCGGCCGCCAACCGATCTTCGACTCCGACCTCGCCGTGGTCGGCTATGAGCTGCTTCCGGGTCGGCGCGTCCCGCCCGGCGGCCGCGGCGGCGCGCCCGACGGGGGCGGGGCCGGCAGCGCCACGCGCGCCCTGCTGTACGACGCCGTCGCGATCGGCCTCTCCCGGCTCGTCGGTGACCTGACCGTCTGCTTCGACGTGGACGGGACGGTCCTCGGCGAGGGCCTCCCGGTGCAGTTCGCGCCCGAGCGCACGGTGTTCGAGATCGGCTGCGAGACGGCGTGCGACGAGGCCGTGCTCGAGAGCTGTGCGGTGCTGGTCGACGCCGGCTACAGGCTCGCCCTCGACCACGTCGCCTCGCCTCGCCTCGACCCCCGGCTCGCAGAGCTCGCCTCCGTCGTCAAGCTCGAGCGCGAGCTCCTGGCGGGCGGCGGGCTGGACGGCGTCGTCGAGCTCTTCGGCGAGCCCCGTCCCCTGTTCCTCGCGCTCGGTGTCGAGGACTTCGAGGACCTCGACCGCGCCCGGAAGATCGGATGCGACTACTTCCAGGGCGACCTGCTCTCGCGTCCCCAGAACGTGCCGGGCAGGACGCTCGACAGCTCAGGCGGGGCTCGCCTCGAGCTCGCGCTCAGGCTCGCGTCGAGCGAGAGCAGCGCTGCAGAGCTCGAGGAGGTCATCCGCGGTGAGCCCGCGATGGTCTACCAGCTCCTGCAGATGGCGTCGGTCGGCGCCTACCACGGGATGCGTCGCGAGGTGCGCTCGCTCCGGGAGGCGCTCGTCCTCCTCGGCTGGCAGCGCATCCAGAGCTGGCTGTCGTTCCTCGTCGTGACGAGCCGGGGCCAGACCTCGGAGGAGGAGCTCGTGACGACGCTCACCCGGGCGCGCATGTGCGAGCTCGTCGCCCGTCGCTGCTGCCCGCAGCTCGGCGACCTCGCCTTCACCGCCGGCATGGTCTCGGCGTTCGACATCCTCCTCGACATGCGCATCGACGACGTGCTCGCGACGCTGCCGGTCGACGAAGAGCTGCGGCGCGCCGTGCTCGGCGAAGACACGCCGGTCGGGCGCATCGTCGCCGACGTCGTCGACTGCCAGCGCGGCCACCCGGGCGCGGCAGGGCGTTCGGGGATCAACGAGGTCGCCCTCCACGGCGCCTCGATCGAGGCGCTCAGCTGGGCGCTCGAGGTCGCGCGCCTCTCCGACGGCGGCGCCAGTCGCGCCGCGCGCCCCCTCGCGCCGCGAGCGCCGCGAGCGGTCGCGGCAGCTCGGTGAACCGGCTGGCGCAAGCGGCGAGACCTCCATGTCCCGACGCATTGCACAGGGAGGAACTCCCTGATAGACCGGCGTAATCGCGCCCGAGCGGCGAGGGCGTCGGCTCGGAGGAGGGCTCGTGTCGCGGCGCTTTGACTTGATCGACCGGCGACGCCCGTCCCGAACGAGGCGGGGGGTCCGCCCGAGCGGGTGGCCCCTTCCGACGGCGCTCGTCGCGCTGCCGGCGCTCGCGCTCTCGGTGCTGGCGGGGCCGGCTCCCGCCGACCCCGGGGCCGCCGGCGGCGTGACGCGGACAGCGATGTCCGCGGCGCGCTCGTCGACGGCGGCGCGCGCGTCGCTCGAGGGCGCCTCGGCGCTCGTTCGGGTTGGCCAGGCCACGGCGCTCCCCCGCGGCGGCGTCGCGACCGGCGCGATCGCCCCGGACCGCTCCGTCCAGCTCGGCCTCGCGATCACGCCGCGGGACCCCTCCGGCCTTCAGGCCTATGCCGACGCGGTCTCCACCCCCGGATCGCCCGAGTACCACCGCTTCCTCACCCCCGCCGAGGTCGCCCGGCGCTTCGGGCCGACGCGTTCGTCGGTTTCGGCCGTAGAGCGGGCGATGCGCGCCGCCGGTCTCGGCGTCACGGGCGTCTCGGCCAACCGGCTCCTTCTCGACCTGCGGGGACGCGCGTCGACGGTCGAGGCGGCGCTCCACACCCGGATCGTCGGCTACGCCGCGCCCGGAGGGCGCCGCGGCTTCGTGGCCACGGTCGCGCCGCGGCTCGACCGTTCCGTCGCCTCGTCGGTGTCGGCGGTGCTCGGGCTCGACAGCGTCGTCGTTGCGCACTCCCAGATGCGGCGGGCGCCGGTGACCCCGAAGGTCGTGCGCACGCCGGCGGCGGACCGCCGGCTCCCGAGGGTCGCCCCCGGCGCGCCCGCGGCGTGCACCTCGGCCTACCTCGCGGCGCTCGGGGGCGGGGGCTGGACCGACGACCAGATCGCCCACGCGTACGGGCTGTCGAGCCTCTACGCCCGCGGCGACCTCGGCGCCGGCCAGACGATTGCCCTGTTCGAGCTCGAGCCGTTCGAGATGTCCGACCTCGCCGCCTTCGACCGCTGCTATTTCGGCGTGAGCCACACCTCGCAGGTGAGTCTCGTCCACGTCGACGGCTTCAACCTCGTCGGGCCAGGCTCGGGCGAGGCGATCCTCGACGTCGAGGTGCTCTCCGCGCTCGCCCCGGACGCCAAGATCATCGTCTACGAGGCAGAGAACACGACCTACGGGACCATAGACGAGTACAACACGATCGTCAGCCAGGACCGGGCGAACATCGTCTCGACCAGCTGGGGTGAGTGCGAGCAGGCGCTCGACACCGGCGCGCCGGGGGCGCGCCAGCTCGAGGACTACCTCTTCGCCGAGGCCGCCGCGCAGGGCCAGACGGTCGTCTCGGCGGCCGGCGACACCGGATCGGACGACTGCGCCGGGGCGCAGTTCTCGACGACCAGGGCCGTCAAGCCCTACCTGTCGGTCGATGACCCCGCGAGCCAGCCCTACGTCCTCGGGGTCGGCGGCACCTCGCTGCTCTCGGACGCGAACCCGCCGAGCGAGGTCGTCTGGAACCACGGCGCCCAGTGGGGCGGCGGCGGCGGCGGGGTGTCCTCCTCCTGGCCGATCCCCGCGTGGCAGGCCGGCTCCGGCGTGCCGGGCGTCGCGACCTCGGGCGGACGCGAGGTCCCCGACGTGACGGCCTCGGCCGACGAATGGCGCGGCGTGACGGTGTTCAGCCAGTCCTTCGCGGGTCCGTCCGGGGGATCCGTCCAGTCGCAGGGCGCGCCCGCGAGCGCGAAGGGCGGCGAGACCGGCAAGCTGCAGACGATCCCGAGCGGGTGGACGACGATCGGCGGGACCTCTTCGGCGGCGCCGCAGTGGGCGGCGGTCCTCGCGGAGATCGCCGACTCGGGCGGCGCGTGCTCGACGCTCCCGGTCAGTGCCGGCGGGCGGGACCTGGGCTTCGTCGCTCCCGAGCTGTACTCGGTGGCCTCGGACCCGGCGACCTACGCCATGTCCTTCACCGACGTCCTCCACGGCAACAACGACGTCTTCGGCTTGGGCTTCGGCTACTCCGCGGGGCCCGGCTACAGCCGCGCCGCGGGGCTCGGCTCGCCGGTCGTCGTGGACGCCGCGGGCACCGGGGGCCTCGACGCGAGCCTGTGCGCCGTCGCCGGCAGCTCGGCCGGCTCGACAAGGCCGGTCGTGAGCGGTCTCAGCCCCGGCTTCGGGCCCTCGTCCGGGGGGGCGACGGTGACCGTCGAGGGGAGCGGCTTTCCGGCAGGCAACCCGGGGGCGGTACGGGTCAGCTTCGGATCGGAGCAGGCTGCGGTGCGCAGCGTCACGGCGAGCTCCGTCGTCGTCACGCTCCCGCCGGCGAAGACCACTCCGGGAGCGGCCCCTCCGGGCGCTGCGGGGCGGGTGGACGTCGTCGTCACCGTGCGCTCGGGCCCTCTCTCGCTCTCCAGCCTCGCCGGCCGGGGCTCGGTGTTCGAGTACGTCGAGTCCGAGCCGGCGTCTTCTCGCGCTCCGACGGTGAGCGGAGTGGGGCCTTCGGGCGGCCTTCTCAGGGGGGGCAACGTCGTCACGGTGTACGGCTCGGGCTTCGCCGCCGGGTCGCCGGTCGAGGTGACCTTCGGCGGGGTGCCCGCGCGCCGGGTGGTCGTGCGCAGCGAGACGGAGCTGCTCGCCGTGGTGCCGCCCGTGACGAGCAGCACGGCCTGCGCGACCGGTCGCGGGTTCTACCCGGCGGACGCTTGCCAGGTCGAGGTCGTGGTGTCCGACGCCAACGGCACGAGCCCGACAGTGCCGATCCTGCCGGCGATCTCCGGGCCGATCGTCTTCAGCCCGCAGGGGATCGTCCCGCCGACGCCCGAGACCGAGGTGGCACCGGCGGCGACGGAGTACGACTACGCGCCGGCGCCACGTATCACCTCGATCACGCCCGATCCTGCCGACAGCTCCGGTTCGAGCGCAGTGACGATCAAGGGGAGCGGCTTCAGCTTCGTCACGTTCGACTGGGTGAACTTCGGGCCGGCGCGCGACTCGGCGAGCGAGCAGGTCCAGATCACGGCGATCACGCCGGACGCGATCTCCATCGCCCCGCCCGCGAGCGCCAACGGCGCAGGCGCCACGCTGCCGGGCGGCGTGAGCGTCCAGACGGCGGGGGGACTGTCGAATGTCTACGCCTTCGCCTACGCGGCGGTGCCGGAGGTCGGATCCCTGAGCGTCCTCGGCGGCTCGGCGGCGGGCGGCGCGCGCCTCACGATCAAGGGCACGGGGATGTCTGGCGTGACCCGGGTCGAGTTCCTCAGCGAGGTCAACTCCGTCTACGGCGCCTCGACGGCGACGCCGATCGGCGACCCGACGGCGACTCGCGTCCAGGTGATCGTGCCGGCCGGCCTGCCCGGACCGGTCGACGTCGAGCCGTGCAGCCCGTCGGGGTGCGCGGGGGCCAACCCGAGGGCCGACACGTTCGTCTACTTCACCCCCGGCAAGCCGGCGCTCGGCCTCGTCTCGCCGGGGTCCGGCCCCGCCTCGGGCGGCACGGAGGTCGTCATGTTCGGCGACAACCTCGACGGAGCGCGGGCCGTGTACTTCGGGACGCAGAAGACGACCCGTCTCGCCTCGACCTTCGACTACCCCGACGGCGACCCGTACATCCTCGTCGCCGACTCCATGCCCGGCCGGGCGGGGGCGACCGTGCACATCACGGTCGCCACGGTCAACGGCACGGTCACGGGCGGGTCCTTCTCCTACCTCCCGAGCCCTCCGGCCCCGCCGCAGTCGTTCAGCGTCCACATCAAGGGGGCGCAGGCCACGCTGCACTGGCGAGCGCCGGCGAGCGACGGAGGCTCGCCGATCGTCTCCTACACCGTCGACGCGCTCGCCGCCGGCCAGGCCCCTGCCGGCGGCACGCTCCCGCCGAGCGCGCGGTCGATGGTCATAGACCGCATCGCGGCCAACCACCTCTACACCTTCAGGGTCGTCGCCACGAGCTCCAAGTACGGGCGAGGCGTGTGGGCGAGCGTCGGGCCGATCGGCGCCCGGTATGACGGCGACGGCTATCGCCTCGCGGCGGCGTCCGGATCGGTGGCCGGTTTCGGGAGCCTCGCGGGCCTTGGCGGGGTGGGAGGCTCGCTGTCGAGCTCGACGGTCACGGGGATCGCCGGCACGCCCGGGGGCCTCGGCTACTGGCTCGCGACCTCCGACGGCAGCGTGTACGCCTTCGGCGACGCCTACCCCTTCCCCTATGTCCACAGCCCGAGCAGAGTCGTCGGGATCGCCGCCACGCCGGCAGGCGACGGCTACTGGGAGGTGACCGCGGGCGGGGCGGTCTACGCCTTCGGCCGCGCCCGTTACTACGGCCAGCCCGGCCAGGGCCACCGGCTGCGGGGCCAGGTGGTGAGCATCGAAGCGACCGCCGACGGCCGGGGCTACTACGTCGTCACCGATGCCGGCGCCGTCTACGGTCGGGGTGACGCCAAGCTCGCCGGATCGGCAGTGAGGCGACGCGGCGGTGCCATCGTCGGCATGGCCGTCGAGCAGAAGGCGGGCGCCGGCCATCCCGGCTACTGGCTGCTCTCGAGCTCGGGGGCCGTCTACCGCTTCGGCTCCGCGCGCCTCTACGGCTCGAAGTCGCCCCGCCGGAGCGGTGTCGCGGTGGCGATCGCGGCCACGCCCGACGGGCGCGGCTACTGGGTGCTGTACGCCTCGGGAGCCGTCCGCAACTTCGGCGACGCCCGCTACGAGGGGAGCGCCTCTCCCCGTCCGGGCGGCTTCGTCGGAATCGCCACCGACTGAGCCCAGGCTCGGGATCGTTCGAGGCTCGAGCCCTTCAGGCGGTTGAGGCACGTCTCCGGCCTCGAGGCCGTGCGTGAGGTGTCATCGATTCTGGCACGAAGCTTAACGCTTCGTTCATCTTCCAGACGCGCCAGGCGCGCGCTCTGGCAACCTGCCCCTCTTAGCTTCTCGTCCCGAAGTCGCCCGCGACGGTCGCGGCGCATCGGGTCCCGCTCGGGCGGGAGGAACCTGGGGAGGAGCAGGTATGCGGAGAACGTCGGCATTGTTGCGCTCGGCGGCAGGCGCCGCGGCGGCGCTCGCGCTTGCCGCGGCACTCGCGCCGTCCTCGGGTGCGAGCGAGACGAGGACACGTGGCGAGAGCTCGTCGTGCAACTGGGCCACCGCGACGTCGATGGCCTCCTGCGGGGGCATGGCAGCGCTCGTCAAGGCCGCCAAGGCCGAGGGCCGTCTCAACGCCATCGCCCTCCCGGCCAACTGGGCCAACTACGGCACGCTGATCGCTGAGTTCGAGAAGAAGTACGGGATCAAGATTAACGACGAGAACCCCGAGGGCTCTAGCCAAGAGGAGATCAACGCCGTCATCCACGAGAAGGGCACGGGCTCGGAGCCCGACGTCGTCGACGTCGGGCCGTCGTTCGCCCTTGAGGGCCAGAAGCAAGGGCTCTGGTCGCCGTACAAGGTCGCCGAGTGGAACGAGATCGCCTCCAACGAGAAGGCGGCCAGCGGCTCGTGGTACTTCGACTACGGCGGCTACATCTCGATCGCCTACGACGCCTCGCAGGTCAAGCCGGCGCCGACCTCCTTCAAGAGCCTCGAGAACCCGGCGTACAAGGGCGACATCGCGCTCGACGGCAACCCGACGGAGGCCGGCGCCGCCTACGCCGCCGTCTACGCCGCCGCGCTCGCCAACGGCGGGTCGTTCAACGACATCGCGCCGGGCATCACCTACTTCAAGAAGCTGGCGCAGGAGGGCAACTTCATCTCGGCGCAGTCGAACGCGACCACGATCGCGAGCGGCCAGGTGAAGATCGCCATCGACTGGGACTACCTGAACGCCGGCTATGCCGCGCAGCTGAAGGCCAAGGGGATCGACTGGAAGGTGATCGTCCCGAGCGACGCCCACTACGCCGCCTACTACTGCCAGGCGATCAGCAAGTACGCGCCCGACCCGGCGGCGGCACGCCTCTGGGAGGAGTTCCTCTACTCGAACGAGGGGCAGAACGGCTGGCTCGAGGGCTTCGCCCGTCCGGTCCTCTTGAACGCGATGGTCAAGGCGGGCACGGTGGACAAGCGTGCACTCGCGGCCATACCGCCGGTGTCGGGCACGCCGCAGTTCCCGACCCAGGCCCAGCAGACGAACGCGCAGGCGGTCCTCGTGAAGGGCTGGCCGTCGGTCGGATGAGGAGAACCGACGCCGCGCCGGGGCACGGTCCCCGGCGCGGCGTCCTCGGTCTCCGGCGGCTCGCGCCCTACGCAGGGATCGCGCCGTTCCTCGCTTACCTCGCGCTTTTCCTAGGCGTGCCGTCGGTCTCCGTCGTCACGGCGGCGTTCGAGGACCCGAGGGGGCGGTTCACCTGGAGCAACATCCACCTCGCGCTCCAGGGCGCCTACCTCGTCTCCTTCGAGAAGAGCCTCGAGCTCTCGGCATGGTCCGCCGGCATCTCCGCGGTGGCGGGGACGATCGTCGCCGTCGCGCTCGTCTCGTCGTCCAACGCGACGTTGAAGCGGCTCGTCACCTCCGCCTCGGCCGTGTTCGCCAACACCGGCGGCCTTCCCCTCGCCTTCGCCTTCATCGCCTCGCTCGGCAACTTCGGCATCGTGACGAGGGCGCTCACCGGCCTCGGCTGGAACCCTTACGACCACGGCTTCAGCCTCTACACGCTCACCGGCCTCGTCATCGTCTACTGCTACTTCCTCGTGCCGCTCATGGTCCTCGTGATGCTGCCCCCGGTCGAGAGCCTCCGGCGGGAGTGGTTCGAGGCCGCGTCGATCCTCGGGGCGCGACGGCGCGACGCCTGGCGACACGTGGGAGTGCCGGCGCTCGCGCCCCAGCTTCTTGCCGCGACGATGGTGCTCTTCGTCGATGCCTTCGCGGCGTACGCGACGGCGGAGGCGCTGACCAACGGGGCGATCCCGCTCGTGCCTATCCAGATCGGGACGCTCATCCAGGGCAACGTGCTCGCCGGCCAGCAGAACGTCGGCGACGCTCTCGGCCTCGCGATGATCGTCGTCGTCGCCGCGTCGGCGGTCCTCTACGCCCGCCTGCAGCGAAGGACGGCACGATGGCAGCGCTGACGATCTCCCAGGGCGCCGGCGCATCCGGGGCACGCCGCTCGAGGAGCGCCGCGTCGGCGGGGTTCCGCTTCGGCGCGCCCCTGCGAGCCCTCGTGCTCGTGCTCACGGGGCTCTACTTCCTCGTCCCGCTGCTCGCTTCGGGCCGCTTCGCGCTCGAGGGCGCTCGGGGGACGTGGACGCTCTCGGCCGTGACGGCGCTGGTCCACGACGGTTCGCTCTGGGGCAGCCTCGCCCTCTCGGTCGAGATCGCGCTCGGGGCGGCCGCGATCAGCGTGGTCCTCTTCACCCCGACGTCGGTGTGGGTCAACCTTCGCCTTCCGCGGCTGCGCAGGGTGATGGAGGGCCTCACGCTCGTCCCGCTCGTCGTCCCGGTCGTCGTCATCGTGCTGGGGCTCTACGGGGCGTTCCCGCCCGTCTTCGTCGCCTCGCCTGCGATGCTCGCCCTCGAGTACGTCGTCCTCGCGATGCCCTACTCCTACCGGGCGATCGACAGCGGCGTCCAGTCGCTCGATCTGCACACCCTCACCGACGCCGGGCGGACCCTCGGCGGGGGCTGGTCCAAGGTGTTCCTGCGCGTGCTGCTCCCGAACCTTCGCACGGCGCTGCTCTCGGCCGCTCTCATCACGATCGCCTACTCCCTCGGCGAGTTCGCGATGGCGAGCCTTCTCAGCTTCACGACGTTCCCCGTCGAGCTGTTCCAGATCGGCACGGAGCAGATCGACGAGGCGACGGCGGTGAGCGTCTTCGCCTTGGTGCTGGTCTTCTTGCTGCTCGTCGCCCTCTCGGTGCTCGGCGGCCGGCGGCGCGCGGCGCGCGGCTCGGTGGCTGCCGGCGACGTCGGAGTGGCGGACGAGCCGGCTCGGCTGCTCGGCGCGAGCCGGGGCGGAGGCGACGGCGAGGTGGGCGCATGAGCGGGACGATCCTCGACCAGGCGGCGCAGGTGCTCTTCGACCAGGACGCCGGGGCGGGCACGCGCCGCGGCGTCCGGGTCGAGCTCGTCGAGTGCGCGCGCTGCTTCGGCTCCGTCGTGGCGCTCGACAACCTGAGCCTTGCGATCGGGCCCGGCGAGCTCGTCGCGCTCCTGGGTCCGTCGGGCTGCGGCAAGACGACGGCGCTGCGCGCGCTCGCCGGTCTCGAGCAGCTCGACGGCGGGGCGGTCTGGATCCGCGACACCGACGTGACCCGGGTGCCGACGCATCGCCGGGAGCTCGGTATGGTCTTCCAGGCGTACAGCCTGTTTCCGAACATGACCGCCAT
>JAKAOD010000051.1:0-6507 GCA_021823365.1 Actinomycetes bacterium
GATCTCTTCGCGATGCTCGGACTGGCGGGGATCGTCCTCGCGGGTGGGATGGGCGTCGTGCTCAAGCTCTCCCTCGTCGTCGGCGTCGCGCTCGGGGCGATCGGCGTGGCGCGCCTCCTTCGGCCGTTCGGGCCGGCGCCGGCGCGCATCGCCGGGGCGCTTGCGTATCTCTACGTACCGCTCGCCTGGAACGACCTCGGCCGTGGCAACGTCACGGCGCTCGCCGCCTACGCCGGCCTGCCCTGGGCCCTGGGCAGGCTCGCCCGGGCGACTGGGCTCGAGCCGTTCGCCCCCCGGCGCGAGGGGGGAGGCGGGGGAGGCGGGGGCGGGCGCACGGCGAGCACGCCCGCCGCGACGTCGGGGCTGAGGGGTGTCGCGGCCGAGTCGCTCGGACTCGGGTTGCTCCTCGCGGTGGTCGGGTCGTTCTCGCCGGAAAGCATCCTTGCCGTGCTTGCCTGCGCCTTTGCGATCGCGCTCGGCGCGCTCGCCGGCGGGCGGGCTACGGCGGCGCTACGCGCCCTCGCCGTCGCCGCCGGCGGGATCGTCGTGGCGTTCGCGCTCGCCTTCCCCTGGTCGCTGACCTTCCTTCAGCCCGGCGCCCGGTGGAGCGCCCTGTCGGGGGCGTCGCCGTCGCCGCAGGCCGCGCCTCACCTGTCGTCGTTGCTCAGCTTCACGGTTGGCCCGGTCGGCCGCGGTCCGCTCGTCTGGGCGTTCCTCGCCGCTGCGGCGTTCGCCCTCCTCGCAGGGCGTGGCGCGCGCTTCGAGTGGGCGGCGCGGCTCTGGCTCGTCGCGCTCGGCTCCGTCGCACTCGCCTGGTCCGGAGCCGAGGGCTGGCTGGGCTCCGGCGGCGGGGCGCTGCGGGCGCTGCTCGCTCCCGCGGCCGCTTGCGTCGCCGCCCTCGTCGGGCTCGGCTGGGCCACGCTTGCCGAGGACGTGCGCGCCTCCGGCTTCGGATGGCGCCACGCGACGGCGCTCCTCTTCGGCGCGGCGTCCATCGCCGGCTCCTTCCCGGTGCTCGGCTCGACGCTGAGTGGCCGGTGGGGGCTCCCGACGACCGGCTACGGCTCCGTGCTGGGCTGGCTCCAGACAGGCCACGGGAGCGGCTCGGCGCAGGGAAAGACGCTCTGGCTCGGCGATCCGAGGGTGCTCCCGATGCGGGGCTGGGAGGTCTCTCCGGGTCTTGCCGCAGCGGTCGAGCGCCGCGGGCTGCCGAACGCGACGCGCCTGTGGCCGAGCGCCGATCCCGGCGAAGCGAGCGTGATCATCGCCGACGTCGCCGCCGCCGAGTCGGGGCGTACGATCCGCCTCGGCCATCTCCTCGCGACGAGCGGCGTCCGGTACGTGCTCGTCCCCTCGGCGATCGCGCCGGATCTCCCCGGCGGCCAGCGCCAGGCGGCGACGCCCGCACCTCTGGCGCTGCGCAACGCCCTCGGCGCGCAGATCGACCTGCACGAGCTGCCGAGCGAGGGCGGGGTCGCGGTCTACGCCAACCTCGCCTGGTCCCCGGCGTCCGGCTCGCAGCCGGCCGTCTCGGGAGCCGGGGGGACGCCCGCCGCCCTTCGCTCCCTCGGCGTCGCCGCGGCGCTGTCCTGCTGGCTGGGCGCTCTCTTGCTGTACCTGCGGCGGCGGCGGCGCTCGCGCGCCCGGCGCCACGCACCGCGGCCGCCGGGCTCCGGCCTGGTCGCCGGATCGCCGCGGCGGGCCGCGATCCCCCGCTCGGCGACGCCCGCCGCGCTCGAGCCCGTCGGAGCCACGCGATGAGCGGCCCGGGACCCATGGCCACGCCGGGGAGCCCGGCGGGGGGGAGCCCGGGGCTCTCGGACGGCCGGCCGAGCCCGGGTGGCGCCCGGCGGGTGGCCACGGTCGGTGTGGTCGCCGTGCTCCTCGCCCTTGCCGGCGTCGCCAACGCCGAGATCCGCGCGCACGCCGGCCGCCCGCCGGCGGGTCCGGAGGTCGCGCCGGCGGTCGCCGTCGGGAAGGCCAGCTCGAGCGCGTGGTTCTGTCCTGGGCCTCTCCCGGTCGGCACGCTCTCCGAGGCGTCGTCCGTGGCCATCACCGATGTCGGGACCCATCCGCTCACCGGCGACGTCACGATCGCCGCGACGTCCGGGCGGAGCTCCACCGAGACGGTGACGATCCCTGTCCGGGGTGAGAGCGTCGTCGGGCTGCGGCGCCATGGACCCCGCGGCTCGGCCGCCGTGACGGTCGTGGTCAACGGCAGCGGCGCGGCGGTCGACGAGCTCGTGCACGGGAGCGAGGGCGTCTCGGCGACCCCCTGCTCGCAGAGCCCGGCCCCGAGCGCGTACTTCGCCGCCGGCAGCACGCAAGGGGCGAGCAACCTGTCGCTCGGCGTCTACGACCCTGGGGCGACGCCGGCCGTCGTCGACGTCTCGTTCGTGACGAGCTCGGGCACCGTCGCGCCGCCGGCGTTCCAGGACATGAGCGTCGGGCCGGGCCAGGTCGTCGTCCTCGACGTCGGCCACTACGTGCCGAGCGAAGCGGCAGTCGCCACTCTCGTCCACTCGACCGGGGGCGGCGTCGCCGCCGGCACCCTGCTCACCGCCGTCGTCGGCCATGCCCTCATGACCTCGCTCGTCGACGGCGTGGACGGCAGCGCCAGGAGCTGGCTCGTGCCCGCCGGGCCGACGGGCGAGCGCATGGCGAGCAGCTTCAGTGTCCTCAACCCCGGCTGCCGCAAGACTCTTGTCCATCTCCAGCTCGGTGCGGGGGGTACCGCGGCCGAGCTCACCGCGTCGGTGCCCGCTCACGGGCTCGTCACGCTGCGCCCCGGACTGGCGGGCGACGGCGGGGCGATGAGCTGGGCGACGGTGCGCAGCAGCGGCGCGCCGGTCGTCGTCGCGCGCGAGACGCTCGTCATCCCGCAGCCCCCGACGCGCGAGGTGACGGCCCGCCGCGCCGCCGCGCGGCCCTCGCCCGCTCAGGCGACGGGGTCAGCCCAGGCGCCGACGTCGGTCGCGGCGGCGGCGACGGCGGCCGCCGCCCGGCCACCTTCCGCGCAGGCCGCCCCGGTGCTGCTCGCCGGGGTTGCGGTCACCTCAGGGGTCACGGCGGCGGCACCGACGTGGGTGCTTCCCGGTGGCGAGTCCGACGCGCGAACGAGCGAGGTCGTCGTCATCCAGAACCCCTCCCGGCGCCCTGCACGGGTCGAGGTCGAGCGGCTCGCCGCACTCCGCGGCGCCGTCCCCATCGCCGCGGTCCCGCCGCTCGAAGTGCAGCCGGGCGAGGTCGTCTCCGTCGACATGGCCGACGTCGTGCGCTCCGACGGGACGCTTCCGCTCCTTGTGAAGGCGTCGCGGCCGGTCGTCGCCGGGGAGATGCTCTACGGTCGCATCACCGCCGGGTTCACGCTTCCGGCGGCGATCGCCGTGCGCTGAACCCGGGGTCCTCGAGCAGGGGGCCCGGGCTCGCCGCGAGCGACGGGCCGCCGGTCGCCGGCTCGGTCGTGCTGCCGGCGCCGACCGGTGCCTTGGCGAGGATCGACCCGGCGTAGTGGGCGCCGTTCGGCTGCTCCCCATGAACGGGACGGCCGTAGGCCTCGTCGATGATGCGCGCGACGTCCTGGCCGTCGACTGTCTCCTTCCGCAAGAGCTCTCGAGCGAGCGCCTCGAGGCCGTTGCGGTGCTCCTCGAGCACCTCGCGCGCCCGCCCTTCCTGCGCCCGGAGGATCTTCGAGACCTCCTGGTCGACGAGCCGGCTCATGTCCTCGGAGTAGTCGCGAGAGTGCATGAGGTCTTCGCCGAGGAAGACCATCCCCTGCGAGCCCCACGCCATCGGGCCGACCTCGGCGGACATGCCCCACTCGCGAACCATCTTGCGGGCGAGCTCGGTGTTCCGCTGAAGGTCGTCGCTCGCCCCCGTGGAGAGGTCGCCGTAGATGATGAGCTCGGCGACGCGCCCGCCCATGCGCACCGCGAGCGAGTCCTCGATGTACTCGCGCCGGTAGATGTGGCGCTCCTCGAGGGGGATCTGCTGGGTCACCCCGAGAGCCATGCCCGTCGGGATGATGCTCACCTTGAGCAGCGGGTCGGCGAAGGGGAGGACGTAGGAGAGGACGGCGTGGCCGGACTCGTGGAAGGCGACGCGCTCCTTCTCCGAGTCCGAGAGCACCGTGCTCTCGCGCTGCTGGCCCATCAGCACGCGGTCACGCGCCGCGTCGAAGTCCTGCATCTCGATGACCTGGCGGCCGCGGCGCACCGCGTGCAGAGCCGCCTCGTTCACCAGGTTCGCGAGGTCGGCCCCGCTCATGCCCGGCGTGCCCCGTGCCACGACCTCGAGGTCGACGTCGGGGCCGATCCGCTTGTCGCGGCAGTGGACACGCAGGATCGGCTTGCGTTCCTCGAGGTCAGGGAGCGGCACGACGATCTGTCGGTCGAAGCGCCCGGGGCGCAGCAGGGCCGGGTCGAGGATGTCGGGGCGGTTCGTCGCCGCCATCATGACGACGCCCTCGGCAGGGTCGAAGCCGTCCATCTCGTTGAGCATCTGGTTGAGCGTCTGCTCGCGCTCGTCGTGCCCGCCGCCCAGCCCGGCTCCCCGCTTGCGCCCGATCGAGTCGATCTCGTCGACGAAGATGATCGCCGGCGCCTGCTTGCGCGCCGTCTGGAACAGGTCGCGCACGCGGCTTGCGCCGACACCTACGAACATCTCCATGAAGTCCGAGCCGCTCACCGAGAGGAACGGCACCCCCGCCTCTCCGGCGACGGCACGCGCGAGGAGCGTCTTGCCGGTGCCCGGTGGTCCGACGAGAAGGACGCCCTTCGGGATCCGGGCTCCGATCTCACGGAAGCGGGCCGGCGACTTGAGGAAGTCGACGACCTCGCTGATCTCCTGCTTCACCCCGGTGTAGCCGGCGACGTCGTTGAAGGTGGTCCTCGGCCGTTCGGTCGAGTAGACCTTGGCGCGCGACCGGCCGATCGACATGATGCCCGACATCTGGCCCTGGGCCCTGCGGTTGAGCCAGACCATGAACCCGATGAACAAGGCGATGGGCAGGAGGTAGATGAGCAGGTCGGGCAGGATGCTCGACGACGGCGTGGAGAAGTGCACCTGCGCCCCGGACTTCTGGAGCGCCGCCAGCTCCGTGTCCGGCATCGAGGCAGGGCCCGTCGTCTGGTAGGTCGGCCCGTTGGGGCTGAGCTTGTAGGTGATCCCGCCGGTCGCGTTGTCGACCGTGACGGAGTAGACCTCTTTCTTCTGGAGCTGGGACTGGAAGGCGGTGTACGAGACGCTCGTCGTCGAGCTGTGGGAGATGAAGGACGAGCCGAGGACGAACAGGACGAGGACCACGACGAGGGCCGCGAGCACCCAGCGCCAGGTCGCGTCCCCGCCCGAGGGGACGCCGGGTCCCTGGCGGCCCGGGCCACCCGTTCCTGGTCGGAGGTCCTGCGGTTGTCGGCTCATCTCGAACATCGTAGGCGCCGGAGCCGGTCGACCTGTCGGCACGGCGGCCGGAGGGCCTGCTCGCCACCTGTGACCCGGATTGACCGGGCTCGCCGCGGCGGCGACGCTCAGGGAGTGGGGAGCGTGGTCCGGGAGCCTCGGCGCACCTCGGCCCGGCCGAGGTTCCAGCCGAACGACTTCGGGCTCGGCGAGGCGCTCGCCGGCCTTGCCGCGGGGTTCGTGCTCGCGAGCGTCCTCGTCGCCGTGCTCGCCGCGGCGAGCGAGCACCCCCGCCACGCGAGCACCTTCGGCAGCGACGTCGTCGACCTCCTCGGGCTGTGGGCGGGCCTCGTCGGGGCGGCCGTGGTGGCAAGCCGCCGCCGCGGCTCGGCGCGCGGCCCCGACCGCGGTGCGAGCACGGTGCTCGGCGATCTCGCCGCCGACTTCGGGCTCGCCTTCCGGCCCTGGCCCGACCTGCCCCTCGGCGTCGCCGTCGGCCTGGCCTCCCAGTACCTGCTGGTCCCCTTGTTCGAGCTGCCGCTCGCCCCCTTCGTCCCCCACCTCGCGCACCGACTGAGCCAGCCTGCCCGCTCCGTCACGGGCGGCGCCCACGGCCCCGGGCTGCTGCTCATCGCCTTCCTCGTGTGCGCCGGGAGCCCGATCGTCGAGGAGCTGTTCTTCCGGGGGCTGCTCCTGCGAGCGCTCGCCGCCCGTCTCGCGCCGCTCGGCCGGCGGATCGGCCCGGTCGTCTCCGTCGTCGCCGTCGGGCTCGTCTTCGGCCTCGTCCACTTCGAGGCACTGGAGTTCCCGGCGCTTGCGGGCTTCGGCGTGGTGCTCGCCGTCCTCGCCTGGCGGACCGGCCGGCTCGGGCCCGGGATCGTCGCCCACATGGCGTTCAACACGGCGACGGTGGTCACCTTGGCCCGCTGGCACTGAGCCGCCCGCCGGCTGCCTCGCGGGCCGGCCGCCGCCGGTCGCTCACCACCCGCCCGTGTAGCATCAATCCTCGCCATGGCGCCAGGGAGCCCGTTCGCGTCGATCTTCAAGGCGTACGACGTGCGGGGAATCGTCCCCGACGAGCTCGACGCGCGGCGCGCCTACGCGATCGGC
>JAKAOD010000051.1:6517-11353 GCA_021823365.1 Actinomycetes bacterium
GGCGCGGCCTTCGCCGCCTTCGCGGGGGCGCGGGAGGAGGCGCGCCGGGTCCTCGTCGCCCACGACATGCGGACGAGCGGTGAGGAGCTTTCGCGAGCGCTCATCGCGGGAGCGGCGTCGACGGGAGTTGACGTCGTCGACCTCGGCCTTTCCTCGACCGACATGAGCTACTTCGCGTCCGGCCACCTGAACGCCCCTGCCGCGATGCTCACTGCTTCGCACAACCCGCCCGAGTACAACGGCGTCAAGCTGTGCCTCTCCGGTGCGCGTCCGATCGGAGCCGAGAGCGGCCTGCTCGAGGTCCGTCGTCTGGCCGAGGAGGCGCTGGCCTCCGCCCCCGCCGGCGGCGCCACGGAGAGCGTGGCCGGGAATCTCCGCGTCGAGCGGCGTGACCTCGTCGAGGAGTTCGCCGCCCACGTGCGGTCCTTCGTCGACGCGAGCCGGCTCGCGCCGCTGAAGGTCGTCGCCGACACCGCCAACGGGATGGGCGGGCTCGTCGCGCCGCGCGTCTTCTCCGAGCTCCCGGTCGAGCTCGACCTGCTCTACGGCGAGCTCGACGGCACGTTCCCGAACCACCCGGCCGACCCGATCCAGCCGGCCAACCTCGCCGACCTCCGGGCGCGGATCCGGGCGACCGGCGCCGACGCGGGCCTCGCCTTCGATGGCGACGCCGACCGCGTCTTCCTCGTCGACGACCTCGGCGAGCCCATCTCCGGCTCGACGACGACGGCGATCGTCGCCGAGTCGATGCTCGAGCGCTACCCCGGGGCGACGATCCTCTACAACTGCATCTGCTCCCACGCAGTGCCCGAGGTCATCGCCGAGCACGGCGGCAAGGGCGTGCGCACCCGGGTCGGGCACTCGTTCATCAAGCAGGTGATGGCCGAGACCGGCGCCGTCTTCGGCGGCGAGCACTCCGGCCACTACTACTTCCGCGAGAACTTCCGCGCCGACTCGGGGATCATCGCGGCCGTCGTCGTCCTCGAGGTGCTCTCTCGAGCCAAGATCCCGCTGTCCGAGCTGCGCAAGCCCTACGAGCGCTACGCCGGCTCCGGGGAGGTCAACACCGAGGTGCGTGACCCGGCGGAGGTCGTCGAGGCGGTCGCGGAGCGCTACGCCAAGGCTGGGGCGGCGCTCGACCGGCTCGACGGCCTGACGGCGGACCTCGGCGACTGGTGGTTCAACCTGCGCCCGTCGAACACCGAGCCGCTCCTCAGGCTGAACGTCGAGGCGAGAGAGGCCGCCGCGCTCCCTGCGCACCTCGACGAGGTGCGCAGGGACATCGACGCGGCGAGCCGGCCGGTGTGAGCATGGGACTCGACCCGCTCCTCGTCGAGATCCTCGTCTGCCCGGAGGACAAGCAGCCGCTGTGGTACCTCGAGGACGAGGAAAGCCTGATCAACATGCGGCTCAAGCGTCGCTACCCGATCCGCGACGGCATCCCGGTGCTGCTCGTCGAGGAGGCAGAGCCGATCGAGGGCGAGGAGCTGGCGCGTCTCGAGCGGAAGGTGGCCGACCACGGCGTGCCCACCGGCGAGGGCGGCGCCCGGCCGTAGACTCCGTCCAGGTGAGCCGCGAGCGGGTCTGTGGTTGCAAGTCGAGGCCAGCCGCAGGCGAAGCGACCCACGTAAGGCAACTCGTGGTTGCCGATCATGGTGCGGCTTAGAGGTAAGTCCCGCCCGCCCCGGTGCCGGATGTCGGCGAGGGACGGAGAAGGCGCGAAGCGTGCCTGAGCGGGCCGTGCCGAGTCGGGGCGACCCGGCTGCCACGGCTCGGCGCGCAAACGCCTCGGCGGGCGAGTGTGGGGCAAAAGACCAGGTCAGCTGCTCCGGCTCACCGACCGTGCCGTACGGCGTCGCCGTCGTCGGGCCGACGGGGACAGGGAAGACGGCACTTGCCGTGGCCATCGCGCGCCACCTCGGCCGAGCCGAGCTCGTCTCCGTCGACGCGATGGCCGTCTACCGGGGGCTCGACGTCGGCACGGCCAAGCCGACCGAGAGCGAGCGGCGCGGGCTCCGCTGGCATCTCGTCGACATCGCCGAGCCGGACGAGGAGTTCTCCGTCGCCGAGTTCCAGACTGCCGGACGTGCCGCGCTGGCGGCGATCCGCGCCCGGCGCAACGTGCCGATCCTCGTCGGCGGGACGGGCCTCTACCACCGCGCCCTCCTCGACGATCTCGAGCTGCCCGGGAGGTTTCCCGAGGTCGCGCGCGCCCTCGAACGCGAGGCGGAGGCGGCCGGCGTCGCCAACCTCTACGAACGCCTCGTCGCGCTCGACCCGACGGCGGCGTCGCGCATCGAGCCGGGCAACCGGCGCCGGGTGCTACGCGCCCTCGAGGTGAGCGTCGGGTCCGGCCGCCGGTTCAGCGACTACGGGCCGGGGATCGACGCCTACCCGCCGAGCGTCTGGATCCAGATCGGCCTTGCGCTGCCGCGGGCCCGGCTCGACGAGCGCATCGCCGGGCGGCTCGCCTGGCAGCTCGACCACGGCTTCGTCGATGAGGCAAGGGCGCTCGCCCGTCGGCCCGGCAGCCTCTCGCGCACCGCCGCCCAGGCGCTCGGCTACCGAGAGCTGCTCGCCTGGCTCTCCGGCGAGACGAGCTACGACTTCGCCGTCGCCGAGGCACTGCGGCGAACGCGCGCCTTCGCGCGCCGCCAGGAGCGCTGGTTCCGTCGGGACCCGCGCATCACGTGGCTCGACGCCGAGGACGACGGGCTGCTCGGCGACGCCGTCGGGCTGGTCGAGTCAGGTGGGCTCGAGTCAGGCGAGCTCGAGTCAGGCGAGCTCGAGTCAGGCGAGCTCGAGTCAGGCGAGCTCGAGTCAGATGGGTCGGCGAGCCCCGGAAGGAGCGTCGCACCGGGCTGTGTCCCGTCCGGCCGGCCGGACGGCGGCAGGACCGGGCGCTCGCGCGAGACTTGAACGGTGGAGCTGAAGCTCGTCAAGTACCAGGCGCTCGGCAACGACTTTCTTGTTCTGCTCGACCCCGGCAGCTCGCTCGCGCCGAGCGCCCGCCTCGCCGCGGCGCTCTGCGACCGCCGTCGCGGCCTCGGCGCCGACGGGCTCTTGCACCTTCGGCTCGCAGGCGGCGTGCAGCAAGCGGGCGCGGCGCCCCCTGGCTCGGGGCACGCGCTCCGGATGGACCTGCGCAACGCCGACGGCGGCGTCGCCGAGACGAGCGGCAACGGGCTGCGTTGCGCCGCCCTCGCCGCCCTCGACGCGCACCTGTGCGACGGCCCGGTCGTCGAGGTCCTCACCGTCGCCGGCCCTGTCCGCGCCGAGGTGCTCGGGCGCGTCGGTGACGGCCGGGCCGAGATCCGGGTCGAGATGGGCGAGGTCGTCGTGGGCTCCGCGCAACCTGCGACCTCGTTCGTGCCCGGAGGCGAAGCCGCCGTCGAGCTCCGAGGTCTCAGCGCGCGGCGCGTCGACGTCGGCAACCCGCACCTCGTCGTCTACGACGTCGCCGAGGCGGCCGTCGACACGCGTGGCGGTGCGCTGCTCGCGACTCTCGGGCCGCTGCTCGAGCGGGCGATCCCCGGAGGGGTCAACGTCGAGCTCCTCGCTGCTTCGGGGGGGCGGGACGCGCTCGTGATGCAGGTCTGGGAGCGCGGCGCCGGTCCGACGCTCGCCTGCGGGAGCGGCAGCGTCGCGGTGGCGGCGGCGGCCCGGGCGGCGGGGCTCGTCGACGGGTCGGTCGAGGTCTCCAACCCCGGCGGGATCCTCCTCGTCGAGCTCTCCGGCGAGTTGCGACGTCCCTCGGCCGCGCTCTCCGGCCCGGCGCGGCGCGTCGCGACGTGCGTCGTCCAGCTCGACGACCTCGAGGGGTTCGACGCCGACACGGCGCCTGAGGCGCCCGGGGGGAGAGCGCCGGAGGCGCCCGGGGGGAGAGCGCCGGAGGCGCAGGAGGTCAGGGCGTGACGCTCATCGAGCGGAGCTTTCGTGAGCGCATCGTGCTCGTCGGCGTGGTCGGCTGGCCGCGCACCTACGACGAGGTGGAGGCGAGCCTCGACGAGCTCGCTCTCCTCGTCGGCACCGCGGGCGCCGACGACGTCGCACGGGTGGTGCAGACCCGCGACACACCGGACCCCGCGACGTACATCGGGCGTGGCAAGGCCGCAGAGCTCCTCCGGATCTGCGAGCGCGTCGACGCTGACACGGTCGTGTTCGACGACGAGCTCTCGCCGGCGCAGCAGCGCAACCTCGAGCGCCTGCTCGGCCGGACGGCGATCGACCGCACAGCCGTGATCCTCGACATCTTCGCCCAGAACGCGAGGTCGGAGGAGGGCCGGGCCCAGGTCGAGCTGGCGCTCCTGCGCTATCGCCTGCCGCGCCTGCGCGGCCGGGGCGCCTCGCTGTCCCAGCAGGCCGGCGGCATCGGGACCCGCGGTCCCGGCGAGACCCAGCTCGAGGTGGACCGCCGACGCATCATGCGGCGGATCGCCAAGCTCGAAGCCGAGCTGCGCCAGGTCGAGGCGACTCGCCACACTCAGCGGCGAGCGCGCCGGCGGGGCACGACGCGCAGCGTGTCGCTCGTCGGCTACACCAACGCCGGGAAGTCGACGCTGCTCAACCGCCTGACCGGTGCCGGTGTCCTCGTGGAGAACAGGCTCTTCGCCACCCTCGACCCTCGGACCCGGCGCCTCGAGCTGCCGGGCGGCGAGGTCGTCCTGTGCTCGGACACCGTCGGCTTCGTCCGAAGGCTGCCCCACCAGCTCGTCGAGTCGTTCCACTCGACGCTGGAGGTCGTCGCCGACACCGACCTCCTCGTCCACGTCGTCGACGCCGCCGCGCCCGAGCCCGAGGCGCAGATGGCAGCGGTACGGGCCGTGCTCGAGGAGA